>NZ_JBFAZW010000028.1:0-95138 GCF_040682015.1 Dactylosporangium sp. NPDC051485 | reverse complement strand
GCCCGCGCGACGGCCGCCGCGACGGACCGGCGCAGCGCCTCCTCGCGCCGCTTGCGCTCCTCCTCGCGGCGGCGCCGCTCCCGCTCCCGCCGCTCCTGCTCGGCCCGCTGCCGGCGCAGCTCGCCGCCGCGGATTTCGTGGTACTTCGGCGATCCGCTCAAGATCCAGCCTCCCTTGCGTTGAGTCCCAGGTGCTCCTCGAGGCGCGGGCGCAGGCCGGCCACCGGTGGGACGCCGAGCCAGCGCACCGTGGCGTCGGCGGCCACCTCGAACTGCAGCCCGGCGCTCTCGTCCGGCTCGGCGGCGAGCCCCGCGTGCCGGTCGGTGAGCAGGTGGATGCGCTGGTTGGCCGAGCCGCGCCAGCGCACGGCGGCCTGCCGGCCGACCAGGTAGGGCCCGTCGACGAGCACGTCCAGCGCGGCCAGCAGGCGGCGCTGGGCCGCACTGCCGTGCTGGCGCAGGTGCTCGATCGTGTAGCCGGTGTAGGCGAGCACCGACAGGTCGCGGCGGGCGCGCACCCGAGCGACGAGCTCGGCCAGGGCGCCGGCCTGGGCGAAGGGCTCGCCGCCGGAGATGGTGAGCCCATCCGCGGCCTCTCGCGCGACGCGCTCGGCCAGCTCGGCCACCGGCACGTCGCGGCCACCCTCGAACGGGATCCACTGTGGACTGACGCACTCCCGGCAGCCGATGCCGCAGCCCTGGACCCACACGACGAAGCGGCTTCCGGGCCCCAGCACGTGGCAGGCGGGGTGGGTCTCGGCGACCCGCAGCAGCGCGCTCATGCCCGCCTCCGCGCGGCCACAGCGCCGCCCGCCGCCGGGCAGCGGTGGGTTCCGGTGACCCGCGGCAGCGCGCTCATGCCCGCCTCCGCGCGGCCGGGCGCGAGCGCCGGGCCAAGGCGGCCGCCACCGGCGCGGCCACGGCGCCGCCCGCCGCCGGGTAGTGGTCGCCCAGGCCGTGGCGGCGGCGGTGGCACCAGACGCAGGCGGACAGGCCCTGGCGGTGGAAGTGGGCGGCGTCGTAGCGGCAGCCGATGAGCCCGCGCAGCGCCTCCCCCAGCGCCGCGTCCCACTCCGCCGTGCCCGGGCGCGCGGCCGGGTCCCCGCCGAATGCCCGCCGGGCCAGCGCGACGACCGGCTCCGGCAGCAGCTCGACGGTGAGCCGGCCGGGGACGGGCACGAACCGGTGCGGCTCCAGCAGCGGGCTGGCGCCGGCGCCGATGTTGCCCTCGATGCCGCGGTCGGCGCCCTCGCGCGGGATGCCCTCGAACGGGTGGTCGCCCTCCATGAGCAGCTGGCAGATCAGCACGGCCAGGCCGAACAGGTCGTGGCTCACGTCGCCGTGCGCGAGGGCCTGCCCCGGCGCGTACTCCGGGGTGACGTGCTCGGCCGGGAACGCCCGCCCGGTCGCCGGGTCGGTGAACTGGACGCTGTCGCAGTCGATGAGCACGACCCGGCCGCCCGGCTCGACCAGCACGTTGCCCGGGCTCACGTCGCCGACCACCACGCCGGCGCGGTGCAGCCGGCCGAACAGCCGGGCCAGGTTGCGCGCGACCTGCAGCAGCGTCGCCCAGTTCGGCCGCTGCAGCGCGGCCCCGCGCTGCAGCGGGTCGAACAGCGCGTGCAGCGAGGCGCCCTCGACCCGGCGCAGCGCGACCGCGCGCACGTGGCCGGTGTCGTCGGTCAGCGGGTGCAGCGGCCAGGCGGCGTGGTGCTCCGGGGTGCCCGGCCACGCGGCCGGGGGCAGGCGCAGCAGCGCGGCCGTGCGCTCGTCCCTGGTCTCGGAGACGGTGCGGTACACCTTGAAGCAGAACCGCGGGTTGCCGGCATCGACCACGACCAGGCCCTGGGCGCCGCTGCCGATGGGCTGCGGGTCCGTGAGCACGACCGGGCGGCTCGGCTCGAAGTACAGCCTCATGTGCGGACCGCGAGGACCATCGTCTTGTCGTCGGCCGACGCCGCGGCGAACTCGGGCGAGTGCATCCGGTCGGTCAGCAGCGCCGGGGAGTGCTCGGGGCCGGCGAAGGCGCTGAAGTACCGCTCGAAGTCCTGCGGCGCCCGCAGCACCCGTCCGCCGCCCGGCCCGCGCCCCGCGGCCAGGGCCGGCTCGACGAGCCCGTCGGTGCACAGCGCGAGCCCGGTCACCGCCGGGTCGAACAGCAGCTCCGCGCGCAGCGAGGCGGCCCGCCCGGGCGAGGTGAGGAAGACCGCGGCGCCGTCGTCGGGCCCGGCGTCGGGCGGCAGCAGCAGGTGCGTCCCGCCACCGGCGTGCTCGACCACCGCGAAGCAGTCCCCGACCGCCACGAACAGGAAGGCCGGCGGGTGCGCGACGACGGCCAGCACCGTGGTGGCGAGGTCGGCGGGCGGGCGGCCCAGCCCGGCGGCCCAGGCGTCGAAGGTGTGCAGGAACCGGGAGACGTACCGCCGGCGCAGATCCCACCACCCGGAGCGCTCCCGCGGCGGCGCGCCGGCCAGGTCCTCGGCGACCCGGCAGGCCGCGGCCACGGCCGTGCGCGCGCCGCACGCCGACCACGCGGCCGAGCCGGCCCCGTCGGCCACCGCCAGCACGAAGCCGTCCCCGAGCCGCCGGTAGGCGTGGGCGTCCTGGTTCTCCCCGCCGCCGGCCAGGTGCAGCGGCCCGGCGGCCTCCGCGGTCACGACCCGCCACCCGGGCGGGAACTTCGCCGCCGCCGCCATCAGAGCCCGGTCTGGCGGATGAACCAGTCCTGCAGCTCGCGCAGCTCCCCGACGGTGTCCTTCACCCCGGCCTGCACCACCTCGGCCGGCGCGTTGCGCCCGCTGCTCATGACCCGGTCGATGCTCTGGCGCACCGCCTGCAGCACGAGGCTGAAGTTGTTGCGCTCCATGAGGTAGTTCGCCTCCGGCGCCAGCCCCTCCAGCACCTGCCGGTCGGCCCCGCGCACCCCGAAGGCGAAGAACAGCAGCCGCTGCTCCGCCTCCTGCCGGCGCAGCTCCTGGGCCAGGTCCCGCCACCGGTCGCTGGGCCGCCCGTCCTCGTCGCTCGGCGCCCCGTCGGTCAGCAGGTACACCAGCGGCCGGTACGCCATGGCGATCCCCTGCTCGGCGAGCTCCTCGCGGCGCCGGTCCACCAGCGCGAGGGCCCGCTGGATCGCCGGCACCATCGGCGAGTACCCCGACGCCACCAGCGTCGGCGGCGCGAACTCCCCGACCGGCACGAACGGCGAGGGCAGCGGGTCGCGCCCGCGCCCCGACGGGTCGACGACGGTCGCCCCGCCCTCGCCGCCGGCCCCGAACGAGACCAGCGCGATCTCCCCGATCCGGCACAGGTTGGCATCGGCCTGGATCTCGCCCCGCCACGCGGCGAGCGCCGAGTTGAGCTCCCCGATCGCGTCCTGCTCGCGCATCGAGGACGAGTTGTCGACGACGAGGGCGATGAGCAGGCGGCTCTTCGCCCCCTGCACGTCGGGGAACGGGCCGGTCACGCCGCCTCCCTCTCGACGCCCAGGGCGTCCGCTCCGACCGACGCGACGACGCACGCGGTGCCGGGCGTGTACACCTCGTGCCGCCCCGGCGGCGCGGTGGCCCAGCACAGGAGGGGGCCGTGGGCGACGTACCCGCCGGCGGCCGTGAAGTGGGTGCGCACCTCGACCCGGTCCCCGGCCGCGGGCTCCCCGGGCGGCGGCGCGAGCTCGACGGGCGCTTCGGCCGGCACTGTCGTCCTGTTGAGCAGGACGGTGAGTGCGCCGACGGAGACGACGCCTACGGTGACGGCGGCGGCGAGGTTGAACCCGCCCTCGCCGTCGGCGATACGCCCCGCGGCCATGGCCAGCGCGGCGGGAGTGCTCAGGCCGAGGGCTCGCACGAGCGGCGGCTGCTTCACGCCGTACCCTGACGGACAGCCCGGCGTGTAGTCCCTCGGCTACGCTGCGATACGCTAGTGAGTCTTATTTGTGTAAATATGTTAGGGTGTCATAAGGCGGAGCGACACCTAACCCGAGTCATGCGGTCGGGGTCGGCAGCACTCCCGATGCAGCCCTGGCGGCGGCGTCGGCCAGGGCCGGAATCGCGGCAAGGTCGAGCGCGGAGACGGTGATGCGCACCGCGGGCGGGGTCGCGATGCGGAACAGCGCCCCGGGGGCCACCGCGTAACCGGCCTCCCGCAGCCGGGCCACGGCGGCGGTCTCGTCCGGCACCGACAGCCAGACGTTGAGCCCGGTGCGACCGGTGACCGTCAGCCCGCGCTCCCGCAGCGCATCGACCAGTGCGACACGGCGCCCCTCGTACTCGCCCTGCGCCCTCGCCACCGTCGCGGCCGTGGCCGGATCGCCCCACAGGTCGGCCACCAGGCGCTGCAGGACCAGCGAGACCCAGCCGGTGCCCAGCCGCTGCCGCCCCGTGAGCCGGGCGATGGTCGCGGCGTCCCCGGCCACCACGGCCAGGCGCAGGTCGGGGCCGAACGGCTTGCTCACCGACCGCACGAACCCCCACGCCCCGGTGGCCCCGGCCAGCGGGTACAGCGGCTCGACCGAGAGCTCGGCGGCGTGGTCGTCCTCGATCACCAGCGCGCCCGGGTGCGCCGCCAGCACCGCGCGCAGGTCGGCGGCCCGGGGCGCGGTGACGCTGGCGCCGGTCGGGTTGTGGGCACGGCTGGTCACGACCACGGCCCGGGCGCCGGAGCGCAGGGCGTCGGCCAGGCCCTGCGGATCGGGGCCGGCCTCGTCGACCCGGACCGGGACCGGGCGCAACCCGAGCGCCGCCACCAGGTCGAGCAGGTTGGCCCAGCCGGGGTCCTCGACCGCGACCCGATCGCCGGGCAGCAGGTGGGCGCCGAGCAGTCGCTCGACGCCGTCGAGGGCCCCGCCGACCACGGCGAGCTCGGCCGCGTCGACCCCGTCGCGGCCGAGGGCCTCGCGGGCCGCGGCGCGCAGCGGGGCGTAGCCGGCGCCGCTGGCGTACCCGGTCGGGGGCGGGGCGGCGGCCAGCCGGGCGAGGGCCGGGCCGAGGTCGGGCAGCAGGCGTGGGTCGGGGCCGCCGGAGGCCAGGTCGAGGGCGCCCTCGGGGACCTCGAGGCGGAACTGGCCGCGGGCGGAGGCCAGGGCCGGGCGGGGGCGGACCCTCGTACCCTGGCGGCCGGCCGACTCGGCGATGCCGCGCTGGCGGAGGGCCTGGTAGGCGGCGGCCACCGTGGCCGGGCTCACCCCCAGCTGAGTGGCGGCCGCCCGGATGGGGGGAAGCGCGGCGCCGGCGGGCAGGGCGCCGGAGCGCACGCCGGCCTCCACGGCGGCCGAGATCTCGCTCGCCGTGCGGCCGGCCAGAGCGAAGCCTGCAGTCACCCTCCGACACTACGACAATCCCCCCAACCCGCGGCGCAGCGAAGCAGCCGCCCCGCGGCGCAGCGAGATCCGCAGCCCGGCCCCACCAGGACCACAACCAGCTCCGCAGCTCCGCAGCCCCGCGAAGACCGCGACCGGCCGCGCGAGGAAAAGGTTGGCAACGGCATTGGCAACGGGTTGACAGCGACGCAACACAGTGGCAACGATCGATGAGAGAGCGCTCTCTTGAACACCCCGCCAAGTGAATCGAAAGCGCTGAAGGTGAGGCATCGTGTCCACCGCAAGAGTCATGTCCGCACTCGCCCTGGTCGCCGGGGGCCTCGTCGGGCTCGCGACCGCCGCCACGGTCGCGCCCGGGGCCGCGCAGGCCGAGACCGTGCCACCGGCCCCCGCCGGCTGGACGACCGTGTTCGGCGACGACTTCGCCGGAGCCGCCGGGGCGCCGCCCTCGTCGGCGAACTGGTTCTACGACATCGGGACCGGGTTCGGCACCGGCGAGAAGGAGCACACCACCAACTCGACGCAGAACGTGTACCTCGACGGCTCCGGCCACCTGGTCCTCAAGGCCATCAACAACGGGGGGACCTGGACCTCGGGGCGCATCGAGAGCACCCGCTCCGACTTCCAGGCGCCGCCCGGCGGCAAGCTGCAGATGACGGCGTCGATCCGCCAGCCGAACCCGTCCGGCGGGCTCGGGTACTGGCCCGCGTTCTGGGCGCTGGGGGCGCCGATGCGCACCGGCGGCGGATGGCCGCAGTCGGGCGAGATCGACATGATGGAGAACGTCAACGCGCTCGACCAGGCGTCCCAGACCCTGCACCACGCGGCCGGGAGTCAGGGGCACGGGCTGATTGCGTGCCCGGCGGCCGGGTCGTCGTGCCAGACCGGGTACCACACCTACTCCGTCATCGTCGACCGCACGAACACCGCCGCGGAGTCGCTGCAGTTCCTCATGGACGGCGTGGTGGAGAGCACGATCACCCAGGCGCAGGTCGGCACCTCGGCCTGGCAGCAGGCGATCGACCACGGCTTCTTCATCATCTTCGACCTGGCCATCGGCGGGAACTACCCCGACGGGATCGCCGGGTTCACCACCCCGACGGCGGCCACGACGTCCGGCGGCGCGATGAGCGTCGCCTACGTGGCCGTCTACGAGCAGGGCGGCAACTCGACGCCCACGGCCACCCCGACCGCGACCGGGCAGGTCAAGGGCATCAACGGGCTGTGCCTGACCAACCAGGGCTCGCTGAACGTGGCCGGTAACCCGATGGGCGTGTCGGCCTGCAACGGTACGGCGGGCCAGCAGTGGACCACCTACTCCGACAGCACGGTCCGGGTCCAGGGCGGCTGTCTCGACGTCGTGTCGGCCGGCAAGACCAGCGGCACCAACGTCGACTGGTACCCCTGCAACCAGTCCAACGCGCAGGTCTGGACCCCCCAGGCCAACGGCTCCCTGGTCAACCCGAACTCCGGGTTGTGCCTGTCCGACCCGGGCGGCAACACCACTGCGCGGCTGGTGATCGAGACCTGCAACGGCTCGGCCCAGCAGACGTGGACGACGCCGAGCGGCACCACGCCGGGCAACACGGTCACCGTCACCAACCCGGGCAACCAGACCCACGCCGTCGGCAACGCGGTGCGGCTGCCGATCACCGCGACCGACTCCGCGTCCGGGCAGACGCTGACCTACGCCGCCACCGGGCTGCCGCCGGGGCTGCGCATCGACCCGGCGACCGGGATCATCTCGGGCGGGCCGAGCGCGGCGGGCACATACCCGGTGACGGTCACCGCGACCGACACCACGGGGGCGGCGGGCAGCACGACGTTCACCTGGACGGTGACGCCGGGCCAGGGTCCCACGTGCGGCACGACGAACATCGCGCGCAACGGGCACGCCACGTCGTCGGGCAACGAGGGCGCGGGGCTGCCGCCGGACAACGCGATCGACGGCAACCCGAACACCCGCTGGTCGAGCGCGTTCAGCGACCCGCAGTGGATCACCATCGACCTGGGCGCCACGTATTCGATCTGCAAGGTGGTGCTCAACTGGGAGGCCGCCTACGGCAAGGCGTTCCAGGTCCAGACGTCCACCGACGGCGCAAGCTGGACGACGATCTACAACACCACCACCGGCACGGGCGGCGTGCAGACGCTCGACGTGAGCGGGTCCGGGAGATACATCCGGATGTACGGCACCCAGCGGGCCACCCAGTACGGCTACTCGCTGTGGGAGTTCCAGGTGTACTCGAAGTTCCTGGCGTAAGCGGTACGCGACGGCAAGCCCTGGCGGCCCGGCCGGCACCGGGCCGTCAGGAGCCGCCGGGGCGGACCAGGCCGGTCTCGTAGGCCAGGACGACCGCCTGCGCGCGGTCGCGCAGCTGCAGCTTGGTGAAGATCCGCGCCACGTGGGTCTTCACCGTGGCCTCGCTCAGGGTCAGCTCCCGGGCCAGCTCGGCGTTGGACAGCCCATGCCCGAGCAGCGTCAGCACCTCCAGCTCGCGCGGGGTCAGCGGGCCGAGGTCGCGATGCAGCGGCGCCGGGCCGTCCTGCGCGGCGAAGCGCTCCACCAGCCGGCGGGTGATCGACGGGGCGAGCAGGGCGTCGCCGGTGCCGACCAGCCGTACCGCATTCGCCAGATGCTCCGGGGTGACGTCCTTGAGCAGGAAGCCGCTCGCCCCGGCGGCCAGCGCCGCGTAGACGTAGCGGTCGAGGTCGAACGTGGTGAGCATGATGATCCGGCACCCGGGCAGGCGGGCGACGATCTGCCGGGTGGCGGCGAGCCCGTCGAGGTTGGGCATGCGGATGTCCATGAGGATCACGTCGGGGCGCAGCCGCTCGGCCGCGGAGACCGCCTCCACGCCGTCGGCGGCCTCGCCGACGACCTCCAGGCCGCGGGCGTTGAGGATCATCCGGAACCCGGTGCGCACGAGCGCCTGGTCGTCGGCGATCAGCACCTTCGGCTCGCCGGTCACGCCGGGTCCAGCGGGATCCGGGCGCGGACGCGGAAGCCGCCGCCGAGGCGGCTGCGGGCGTCGAGGTCGCCGCCGTACACCGCGACCCGCTCGCCCAGGCCGACGAGCCCCCGCCCGGTGCCCCGGGGCGGCCGGGCGACCGGATCGCCGCCGGACAGCACGCTCGGGCCGGTGTTGAGGACCTCGATGCGCAGGTGGCGCTCGGCGTAGCGGACCTCGACCTCGGCCCGGTCGGCCCGGCCGTGCTTGAGGGCGTTGGTCAGGGCCTCCTGGATGATGCGGTACGCCGTGACGTCGATCCCCGCCGGCAGCGGCCTCGGCTCGCCGACGATGCGCACGTCGACCGGCAGGCCGGCGAAGGCGATGCGGTCCACCAGGCGGGAGAGCCCCGACAGGCCCGGCTGGGGCGCGATGTCCTCGGCGGGCTCGGCATCCGGGGAACCGTCGGGCGCGGGGGCGAGCAGCCCGAGCAGGTGGCGCAGTTCCTTGAGCGCGTCGCGGCCGGCCCCCTCGACGGCGGCGAGGGCGCCGGCGACGTCGGGCGGCACGGCGTGCCCGGCCGCGGCCAGCACCTCCCGCGCCGCGCCGGCCTGCACGACCATGACGCTCACGTTGTGGCTGACGATGTCGTGCAGCTCCCGGGCGATGCGGGCCCGCTCGGCCCCCACCGCCGTGGCCGCGGCCGCCTGCCGCTCCCGCTCGAGCAGCCAGCCCCGCTCCTCCAGCGCGCGGCGGTGCCGGCGCCGGGCCCGGGCCGCGGCCACGCCGAGCGCGACGGCGGCGGCTGCGGCCAGCGCGCACGCCGCCGCCAGGCCGGCAACGAGGACGGTCACCCGGCCCACGATGCCAGACGGCCGGGCGGCGCGGCATCGGTCCCGGGGTCCACCGCCGTACATCTGTGGGATGACGACGGCCGGGGACCTGCATCCGCTGGTGGAAGCACCCGCCGTACCGAAGCAAATAGTTTGTGGGTCATGACAACGGTGGTGCGCCTGGACGACGTGCGCAAGGAATACGCCGGCACGACCGCCCTCGACGGGGTGACCCTGCGGATCGGGGCGGGCGAGGCGGTCGCGGTCATGGGACCGTCCGGCTGCGGGAAGTCGACGCTGCTCAACCTCATCGCCGGGCTGGACCGGCCGACGGCGGGGCGGGTCGAGGTGCACGACGAGGATCTCGGCGCGCTGAGCGAGACCGGCCTGGCCCTGTTCCGCCGGCGCCGGATCGGCATGATCTTCCAGTTCTTCAACCTGCTCGACGACCTGCCGGCGCTGGACAACGTGGCCCTGGCCGCCCAGCTCATGGGCGTGCGGGCCCGGCCGGCCCGGCGGCGGGCGCTGGAGCTGCTCGACGAGCTGGGCATCGCCGAGCGGCGCAACGCCTACCCGGCCACGCTCAGCGGCGGGGAGCGGCAGCGGGTCGCGGTCGCCCGGGCGCTGATGAACCGCCCGGCGCTGCTGCTGGCCGACGAGCCGACCGGCGCGCTGGACAGCCGCGCCGGCGAGCAGGTGATGGACCTGCTGCTCGACCTCAACCAGATCGGGCAGACGCTGCTGCTGGTCACCCACGACAAGGCGATGGCCGAGCGCTGCGCCACCCGGGTCGTCGACCTGGCCGACGGCCGCGTCGCGGGCGAGCGGGCCCTGGAGCGGGCGGCATGAGCGGGCCTCGGCGTTGCGGTCCCGGCGGCCGCGGAGGGGCCGCGAGCAACGCGAACCATCGGCGCGGCCTTGGTTCGTGCCGCATTGATGCGGAGGTGGCGGCATGACCGCGGTGTGGAGGGCGGCCCGCGCGGCCGTGCGGCGGCGGAAGCTGCAGACGTTCGTCATCGCCGTGGTGGCGCTGTTCTCAACGGCGACCGTGGTGGTCGCGCTGGGGCTGCTCGACGCGTCCAGCGCCCCGTTCGACCGGGCCTTCGCGCAGCAGCGCGGGCCGCACGTCGTCGCGACGTACGCGACGGCCGACCCGCCCGTCGCGAGCGGCGCGGAGGCGGTCGCCGGCCCCTTCGAGCAGCTGGTCCTCGACGTGCCGGCCGACGGCGGGCCGGTGTGGGCGACCGGGCCGCGGACCGTGGTCGGGCGGGCCGACCCCGGCGGGCCGGTGGACCAGGTCCGGATGTGGGCGGGCCGCTGGGCGACGGGCCCGGACGAGGTGGTGCTGGCCAACGAGCCGCCCCCGCGCGGCCAGGAGCACTTCTTCGCCGACGAGATCCTCGGCAAGACGGTGGCCGTGCCCGGGAAGCCGCCGCTGACGATCGTGGGGCTGGCGTACAGCCTCGGCCACACCGCCGACCTCTGGGCCTCCCCCGCCACCGTCAAGGCGCTCGGCCCGACCGGCGCGCAGGTGCTCTACCGCTTCCGCGCGGCCGGCACGCAGGCCGAGGTGGACGCGGCCGTCGCCGGGCTCCCGCACGACGGGCTCGTCGCCACGCGGTCGTACCTCACGCTCAAGGCCGCCGTCGCCGCCGGCCCGGGCACGATCCTGCCGTTCCTCGTCGTCTTCGGGGTGCTGGGCCTCGTCGTGGCCACGCTCATCGTGGCCAACGTGGTCAGCGGCGCGGTCATCTCGGGCTTCCGGCACATCGGCGTGCTCAAGGCGCTGGGGTTCACGCCGCGTCAGGTGGTGTGGGTGTACCTCACGATGGTGACCCTGCCCGCAACGGTGGGCGCCGTGCTCGGTACGGCGCTGGGCACCGTCGCCGCGCAACCGCTGCTGCGCAACGCGTTCCTGGGCCTGGGCTTCGGCGGCGAGGTGAGCACCGGCGCCTGGGTGCCGCTCACCGGCGTCCTCGGCGTGCCGGCGCTGGTCGTGCTGACCGCCCTGGTGCCGGCGCTGCGGGCGCACCGGCTCTCCGCCGCCGAGGCGATCAGCGCCGGCTCCGCCCCGAAGCCGGGCCGCGGCCTGCGGGTGCAGCGGGCACTGGCCGGCAGCCGGCTGCCCCGCCCCGTCAGCCTCGGCCTGGGCCTGCCCTTCGCCCGCCCGGGCCGCACCGGCCTGACCATGGCCGCCCTGCTGCTCGGCGTGGTCACGGTGACCTTCGCCAGCGGCCTGACCACGTCGGCGATCCGCTACGGCAAGGCCACCAACCGCGCCGACGCGGTGCAGGCGCAGGTCCGGCCGAACAACCCGTCGCTGGGCGACCGGGCGTCGCAGCGCACCGATGCGCAGGTGGAGTCGCTGCTGCGCGGCCTGCCGGACACCGTCTACGTCACCGCCGACCTCTCCCTGCAACTCGCCGCCGCCGGCCACCCCGACCCGCTCCAGGTCGACTTCCTGCGCGGCGACGCGACCACCATCGGCTACCGGGAGCTGCTCACCGAGGGCCGCTGGATGACGGGCCCGGGCGAGGTGGTCGCCTCCTCCGCCGCCCTGCACGACCTGGGCGCGCGGGTCGGCGACCGGCTGGAGCTGACGTACGACGGCCGCCGCGCGCCGGTGACGATCGTGGGCAAGGTGATGGAGGCCGGGATCGGCCACGGCGACCTGTTCGCCGACTGGTCCGCGTTCACCGCCCTGGCCCCGGACTACCGCCTGGTGAACCACGAGGTGATGTACTTCGTCCGGATCGCGCCGGGCACGTCGGTCGACGCCTACCTGGCCGAGGTGCGCGCGGCCGACCCGGGCCTGCACGCCTGGCCCGCCGTGCAGGGCCTGGGCGACTCCTTCACCGTCTCGGTGGTCACCATCTCGGTGGCGTTCTCGGTGATGATCGGCGTCGTGGCCGCCCTGAGCGTCTTCAACACGGCCCTGCTCAACGTCCGCGAGCGCCGCCGCGACCTGGGCATGCTGAAGTCGATCGGGATGACCCCGCGCCAGGTCGTCGGCATGACGCTGACTTCGATGGCCGCCCTGGGCGCGCTCGGCGGCCTGGTCGGCATCCCGATCGGCATCGCCGCCCACCGCCTGATCCTGCCGATGGCCGGCCGCGCCGCGAAGATCGACCTGCCCATCTCCCTGTTCCACGTGTGGCACCCGTCGACCCTGCTGGCGACCGCCCTGTCCGGCGTGGCCATCGCCGTGCTGGGCGCCCTGCTCCCGTCCCGGGCCGCCGCCCGCCTGCCGATCGCCGAGGTCCTCCACAACGAGTGAATGGCCCTATGGGTGAGTGGCTGCTACTGTACGGACGTCGGAGGCGGAGCAGCCACTCTGCCAAAACTGAACGAAGCGCCCGACCGGAGGTGAACCAGCCGATGAGCATGGCGATCGAACCCGCGGGGCCTTGGAACAACCACCCGGGCCCGTGGACGGAAGAGGAGTACCTCGCTCTCGGCGAGACCCCCGGACGGGTCGAACTGATCGACGGGAGCCTCCTGGTGAGCCCAGCACTGGCCAAGCCGCACCGAGTCCTGTCCCGCCGGATCGCCAACGCGCTCGACGCCGCGGCGACGCCCCTCGGCCTGCTGACGTATCACGACATCAATGTGCGGCTCGGCCCCGGCCGGCTCGTGATCCCCGATCTTGTGGTCGCCGACACCGACCCGCTCGGTGACACGACAGACGCGCGTGAGGTGATCCTGGTCGGCGAGGTGGTCTCCCCGAGCAACCAGGCCACCGACCGCGTGCTGAAGATGCATCTCTACGCCGTCGCGGGCATCGAGTGGTACCTGCTGGTGGAGCCCGACCTCACGGCGTACCGATCGCTCCTGCTGCGCCTGTTCCGGCTCGACGGCGAGCACTACGTGGAGGACAGCCGCGCCACGGACGGCGAGACCCTCGCGTTCGAGAAGCCCTTCCCGGCCCGCATCCCGGTCTCGAGGCCTGCGCAACTGGTAAAGCCGCCCGCCGTGGTGACCGCCCCGAACCGGGTGGGGCGGTTAGCGTCGAGGGATGTCTGTACTCGTCGCGTTCAGCGTCACGCCGCTCGGCACCGGGGAGGACGTCGGGGCCCTCGTGGCCGAGGCGGTGCGGGTGGTTCGGGCGTCCGGGCTGACCAACCGGACCGATGCCATGTTCACCTCCGTCGAAGGGGAGACCTGGGAGGAGGTCATGGCGGTGGTGCAGGCCGCGGTGGAGGCGGTGCAGGCCCGGGCGCCGCGGACCAGCACGGTGATCAAGGTCGACTGGCGGGACGGGCCCGTCGGGCGGCTCGACTCCAAGGTGAGCGTGGTGGAGCACCACCTGGCCGACTAACGGGAGTCAGGCGAGGCCGTCCAGGAAGCTCAACGCGGCGCCGGGCGGCCAGGGCCGGTCTCAGGCAAGGCCGTCCAGGAAGCTCAACGCGGCGCGGGCGTTCTCGTGGCGCCAGGCGGCCAGGATCGCGGTGAAGCCCGTCGCCTCCGCGCGGCGGCGGGCCAGGGCCGGCTCCAAGGGGGCGAGGACCTCGCGCTGGGCGGCGACCAGGGCGTCCAGCGCGCAGCCGCGCCGGGTCAGCAGGGCCAGCTTGACCAGGAACTCCGAGCGCAGGTCGCGCACGTGGCCGACCGGGCGGGCGAGCCAGTCGGCGACCGCCGCGGCGCCGGCCTCGGTGGTGGTCAGGATCGAGCGCTGGGGGCCGCGGTGGCCGGCCGTGGTCTCGGTGACGACGAGCAGGCCGGCGGCGGTGAGGCGGTCGGCCGCGCGGTACACGATCGGCCGCGGCACGTGCCAGGCCCGGCCCACGTCGCCGTCCTCGGCGGTGAGCGCGGCGATCGCGAAGCCGTGCGCGGGGCCCTCGTCGACGAGGGTCAGCACGATCCACTCGGCGAGCGACAGCGACGGCACCGGCACGAGCGGCAGCCTATGCCGGGGCCTTCCGGGGACGACCCGCGGTAGGTAGTCTCACTGTGACTACCTACGGAGGGGGTACCGGTGACGCAGGCGGTGGGGCTGCTGCCGGACGGCACGCCGCACTACGCCCCCGTCGGGGTGCTGCTCGCCGAGGGTGACCGGGTTTGCTGCCACCTGTGCGGGCGGTGGTTCCTGTCGGTGGCGAGCCATCTGCGGTACCACGGCTGGGCCAAGGCCGCCTACATCGAAGCCTTCGGCCTCGAGCTGAGCAACCCGCTCAGCGGGGCCGCGACCAGCCGGCGCCGGGCCGAGGCGCTGGGCGCGCGGCGGGCCGAGCCGGCCATCCGGCGGGCCCGGCTGGCGGGCCGGGAGCGCACGGCCCGCGGGGCACTGGCCGAGGCCGCGGCCCGCGCCGCCCGCGGACGGCCGCACCCGCTCGAGCGGCGGGCCAAGACGCTCGCCGCGCTGGCCGTCGTCGACCCCGCCGCGCGGGCCGAGGGCAACCGGCGGCGCGGGGAGCGGCACCGGGCCCGGGTCGGGGCGGAGGTCGCGGCCCGGTTCGGGTTCGCAACGCTCGACGAGTACCTCGACGCGCGCCTGCGGGCCGGCCTCAGCATGGCGGCGATCAGCCGGGAGGCCGGGCTGCACAAGGACTGGGTGCACCGCCACGCCCCCGTCGACCGGCGGCACCCGCCCGGCGAGGCGCGACTGCTGCGGGCCGCGCAGGCGCTCGGCTTCGGCGGCGCCGGGGAGTACCTGCGCGCCGCTCACGTGGAGCAGCACCGCAGCGTCGCCGCGATCGCGCTGGAGGCCGGGGTGTCGCGCTGGACGGTGGCGGCGGCGCTGCGGCACCGGGGCATCGAGCCGGTGCCGCACGCCGACAAGCGGCACCGGTCGGAGGATCGCGACCGCGCGGTCGCCCGGCGGCTGGGGTTCGCCTCGGTCGGCGACTACGTGCGCGCCGAGCGGGCGCAGGGCCGAACCTGGGGATCGCTCGCGGCCGAGTCCGGAATCGCCCAGACCAGCCTGCGCAGATACGCGCAACATGTTGTTAACATTGTCGCGCCTTGATGTTACTCGACTTCGGACAAGGCTTACTCAAGAGGGTTGACGTCAACCACACGGTCCCGCAAGATCGCAGACGATCACTTCCTCGTGTCGCTTCCCCGTATCGCTGAAGGGATGTCAGTATCGTGACCGAAACCCCCCTGTGGCTGCAGGGCCGTTCGGCCGTTGTGGATGCCGCTGACCCGCAGGACTGGCGCGACGGCACTCCCGATTACCACCTGTCCCACACCGTCATGCCCGCACAGCGCACGCACCAGTTCGCGCCGGACTCGCTCGAGGCCATCGTCGAGAGCATCGTGCAGGTCTTCGAGATGGAGGT
Source organism: Dactylosporangium sp. NPDC051485 (assembly GCF_040682015.1). Taxonomy (NCBI): domain Bacteria; kingdom Bacillati; phylum Actinomycetota; class Actinomycetes; order Micromonosporales; family Micromonosporaceae; genus Dactylosporangium; species Dactylosporangium sp. NPDC051485. The sequence goes on along the minus strand of NZ_JBFAZW010000028.1, from coordinate 79,760 downwards.
CTCGCACAAGAAGGACCCCGCGACCTGGGTCTCCATGGTGACGGAGCACTTCCGCACCAACGTCAACGGCGGCCCGTGGGCCTCCGCCCAGGACATCGTCGACATCGGCAGCTACAACATCCTGATCGGCGAGAGCCCCTTCTACAAGTCCGGCCAGGAATCGTTCGAGTCGTCCCACCACATCTTCCACAAGGCCTTCCCCGACGGTTTCTACTGGGAGGTCCTGGAGGTGCTCAGCCCGCCCCCGGTCGTCACCTTCAAGTGGCGCCACTGGGGCGCTTTCACCGGCGAGTACCACGGTTTCCAGCCGAACGGCGAAACGGTGGAGATGTTCGGCATCAGCGTTGCCAAGGTGAGCGACGACCTGAAGCTGGTCGAGGTCGAGCACTACTACGACCCGAACGCTTTCCTGGGCAAGCTCACCGGCGGCTGCCCGGTCGCGCACTAACGCTTTTCCGCGACGAAACGGCGTCATTCCAGCTCGTGTCCGGCCGCGCGGTCGACGTGAGCGGGGATGGCGCCGTCTGGGGGCACGACGAAGTTGTCGCCGCGGGGCAGCACCACCGGGGCCTCCGTACGAACGGCCCCGCGCAGGTAGCCTCGCGCGGGTGACCGACCGTTGGCTACTCGACCCCGACCTCGCGCTGCGCCCGGCCGCCAGCACGCCCGAGGTGCGCTTCGACAGTGCCGGAGAGGCGCTGCTCGGCGTCCTGCACGTGCCGGCCGGCCCGGGACCGCACCCGATCGCCGTACTGCTGCACGGCTTCCCCGGCAACGAGCGCAACTTCGACCTGGCCCAGGCGCTGCGCCGGGCCGGCTACGCCGCGCTGGTGTTCCACTACCGCGGGTCGTGGGGCGTCGGCGGCACGTACTCGTGGGCCGGTGTCCTGGCCGACGCCGCCCGCGCGATCTGCGCGGCCCGGGATCTCGCGCCTGCGCACGCCCTCGACCCGGACCGGCTCGCGCTCGTGGGCCACAGCCTGGGCGGGTTCGCCGCCCTGCACACCGCCGCCGCGGACCCCTCCGTGCGCGCGGTGGCCGCCCTCGCCGCCTACGACTTCGGCGCCGTTTCCCAGGCCCCGGATGCGGTACTGCGGCAAGCCCACGCCATGTTCGGCTCCGACCTGCTGCCGTTGCGCGGCACCTCGGCCGACGCCCTGTTCGCGGAGATGCAGGCGGCGGGCGCGTCGTGGCGGCTGGACGGGCTGGCCGCGGCGCTCGGCCCGCGGCCGGTGCTGCTGGTGGCGGCCGCGGACGACACGGTGGCCCCGCCGGCGCTGCACCACGAGCCGGTCGTCGCGGCGTACGGCGCCCTGCCCCGGTTCTCGCACCTGACCCTGCCGGCGGACCACGCGTTCTCGGGCCGGCGGGTCACGCTGACCCGCGAGGTGATCTCCTTCCTGGACCAGCACCTGGCGTAAGCCCCGCAGCGCGCGGCGAAGGAGGCCGGCGTGCGTCAAGGCCACGCCGGCCCGTAACCGTCGCCGAGGACCGGAGGCGGGGGCAGCATCGTCCCCGCGCCCCGTCCAGGGACGGGCTCACGTCACTCGCCGAGCCCGGCCTCGATCGGCGCGACAAAGCCCCCGTTGACGCCCTTGGCGGAGCATGCGCGCTCGGTGAAGGGCACGAACACCGCGGCCGTCTCGTCGGGCGGGTACACCCGCAGCCCGGCGATGTCGACGGCGTGGCAGGCGGGCTCGAACGCTGCGGGGTGCCCCTCCTGGATCACCGCGTGTGCCGCCGCCTGCGGCGCCAGCACGACACGGGCCGGTGTCGTGGCCGCCATGTGGTTGAGCGGGTCGTTGACCTGAGGCCCCGCCGGCCCGGCCAGCCGGGCAACGCCAGGGTAGCCGTACAGCGAGCAGGTCCGGGCGGACACGTTGGTGAACACCAGCCAGTTGTACTGGCTGCCGGCCGCCCCACCGCCGGGTGCGCCCTGCACGGAGATCTTCAGCTCGATGGTCCGGCACGGCGCGGCCTCTGCTTGCGAACCGCTCGGCACGGTGGAGCCCGGCGGCGACGACGCTGTGGCGATCGGTGCGGACGACGCCGGCAACGATGGTGTGGACGGCTGCCCGCTCGTTCCCTCGATCGGGCCGCAGCCCGCGGTGAGGAGCAGCGGTGCGAGTACCAGAGCGGCGATTCTGCGTTGCATCAGAGTGTTTCCTTCCGTCGATGTCGATGCGATCGCCTGCTATGACGTGGGAAACGGCTCGCGGTTGACGAGTGTCGGGTTACCGATGACTCATGGATCGAGCCCGGCCGTGACCGGCGAGACCGCGCCCACATTGACGCCCTTCGCCGAGCAGGCCTGGGCCGGCAACGGCACAAACACCGAGGTCGTCTCGTCCGGCGGATACACCCGGAACCCGGCCACGTGCACCGCATGACAGTCGGGCTCGAACGCGCCCGGGTGGCCGTACCGTACCTCCGCATGGGCCACCCCCTGGGGCGCGAGGACGATCCGGACCGGTTTGAGCTCCGTCATCCGCGCCGTGGGGTCGTTGACCTGTTGACCCGACGCCGCGGTCACCCACGACACACCCGGGAAGCCGTACAGCGAGCAAGGGCGGGTGGAGATGTTCGTGAACACCAGCCAGGTGTACTCGCTGCCGGCCGCCCCACCGCCCCGCGCACCCTGCGCGGTCACGTTCAGGTCGCCGGTGTGGCATCGCGTGGGCGGCACCGACGGGCTCGTGGTCAGTGTGGACTGCGACCCGGCCGAGGCCGGTGCCGGCGGCGAGGCCGGATCGGGCGACGCCGGCGCGGCACGCGACGGTGACGCGGAGGTGCCCGGCGGAAGCACCGGGCCCGGTCCGGCGACAATCCGGTACGCGAGGCCGGTGATGCCGGTGATCCCCACCACCACAGCGGCGGCGGCGACGGCCACCCGCCCCACGCGACGGCGGCGGGCGGTACGGGCGATCCGGTCGTACGCACCCGGCACGGGGCCCAGCGGCTCGACTCGGTGCCGCTCCAGCCAGCCCTCGAACCGATCGTCGGGTTCAGTCATCACTGCCATCCAGCTCTGCTCGAATCCGTGCTCTGGCCTGGTACAGATCCGACTTCACCGTGCCCTCCGGGCGCCCGATGATCGCCGAGACCTCCCGGACCGAGAAGCCGGCAAGGTAGTGCAGCAGCAACGCGATGCGCTGGTGCTCCGGCAGCGGCGCGAGCATCGCCCGCAGGTCGCCGCCATGGCTGGGCCGCCCATCCGCATCGTCGCGCTGATCGGCCGTCGCCAGGGCGAGCGCCCGGCGCTCCCGTACCGCGCGCCGCCAGTGATCGCGCAGGAGATTCACCGCGACCTTGTAGAGGTAGGCGTGCGGGTCGTACGAGTCGGACCAGCGCGACAACAGCCGCGTGAACGCCTCGGCGGCGATGTCGTGCGCGGTCTCGTCGTCGTCGACCTGCCGGCGTACCCAACCCGCCAGGCGGTCATAGTTGGCCGTGAAGAAGTCGCGCCGCGCGTCTTCCTGCACCGACCGGCCCGCCTCCCGCAGCACCCGCCCCACCGTCACGGACGTAGGACGCCGATCGACCCGCCTCGGTTGAGCCGGCAACCAAGATCTTTTCGGGGCCTCAGTCCGCGGGCGCGTCCGCGCGATGCCGGGCCGGCCGCTCCACGGCCAGGGTGCCGTCCGGGTTCTCCGCCGCCGGGGCGTACCCGGCGTGCCGCAGCGCCGCCAAGGTCTCGGCCGGCGACAGCGCGCTGGACAGCACCGTCGGGGCGAGCTCGGTCAGCTCCAGCCCGGCCAGGCTGCGCACCGACCGGATCTCGCCCAGCAGCGCGGTGTCGTCGCTGCGCAGGACGCAGCCGACCGGGCGCACCCGCACCACGCCGTGCTTGCGGCCGAGGTCGCCGATCATGTACTCCAGCGCCTGCGGCACCCGCCCGCCGGCCGCCGCCGCGCGGACCCGGGCCAGCAGTTCCTCGGCGGTCGAGCCGGCGTCGAAGGCGCGGCGCACCGAGGACTCGGTGAACCGCCACGTGTAGCCGCCGCCGCGCGACTCGCGGTCGGCGGCCAGGTCCAGCAGGGCGCTCAGGACGCCCGACGGGGCCCCGGTGGCGACGGCGGTCAGGTCGCTCTGGAGCAGTACCGTCTCCTCGGCAGGGGGCAGGAAGCCGCGCAGGGCCTCGGCCAATCGGTCGCGATCGGCCGCGGCCAGGGCGTGGCACAGCGTCGTCGGGGCGTGGTGCGCGCCCACGCCCATGAGCTCGTACTCCCGCCAGAGCGCCGCCATCATCGGCATGACCTCGTCGGCGTCGCCGGCCACGAGCGGGCGCAGGTACGCCAGCATGGCCGCGAGCCCGTCGAGGCCGGACGCGCCCCGGCCGGTGCGCAGCGAGGCCAGCACCGCGGCCAGGGTCACCCGCAGCAGCGCGCTGCTGGCGTCGTGCTCGCCGCCGACGAGGGCCGCGCGGCCGTCGAGCAGCAGCGGGGCGGCCGGCATCTGGAACCACCCGTCGACGAGCCAGCCGAACTGCTCGGCCGGCTCCAGCTTGAGCCAGTTGTCGAACTCCGCCGACGGGGCCACCTTGTCGCCGGCGATGCCGATCAGGCCGTTCATCCCCGCGACGGTGAGCCAGAAGCGCACGCCCTCCTCGTCCGAGCCGACGAGCCGGGCCAGCTTGCGTACCTCCCGCAGCCCGATGCCACCCGCCTTGAGGATCGGCACCGGGGTCCGCCCGCACTCCTCCAGCAGCGCGGTGACCGACGCCAGCGCGGCCCGGGCCGCGGCGGCGCCCTCCCGGTCCACCGTCGCGGCGCTGACCGTCACCGACGGCGGGGCGGGCGGCGACGGGTCGAACCCGGCCCGGAAGTCCGGCCGCAGCGCCACGCCGACCTCGCTCGGCATGCAGATCGCGGCGCCGTAGTAGGCGTTGAAGACGAGCAGCCCGCGGTCGACGGCCCAGCGCAGCGGCGAGGACTTGTTCCCGGTGCGCAGCGCCATCATCGCGTGCGGGTCGGCGTGGAACGGCTCCCCCACCGCCATGTCCAGCATGACCTCCTGGGCCGCGCGCGGCGCCGACCGGAAGAGGTCGCGCACCAGGCCGGGGTCGGCCAGCGCCGCGCCGATCGCCCGGAGCAGCCGCCGGTGCTCCCGCGAAACCGGCGCGCCGAGCCCGTGAGCGATCCGCTGCAGCTGCTCCACCGGCAGGTACTGCAGTTCGTGCTCGGCCGCCCGGCCGAAGCCGTAGCTGTTGGCCAGCACCTGGTGCAGCGCGACCGTGCGAATCCACTCCGGGTCGTCCTCGTCGGGCCAGGCCAGCCCGGCCTCGTGCAGCGCGCGCAGCGCCGCGGTGAGCCGGTGGTCCTCGACGCCGACCCCGAGCGCCCGGGCCAGGTCCCGCAGGCGTGTGCCCGCGGCGCGCAGCGACAGGACCTCGGCGACCTGTAGCTGCGGCAGCGTCAGCAGCGACGCGGCCTGCAGGATCTGCGGCGACTCCACCGGCGCGAATCTACCGCTCCGGGGTCTGCATCGGCTGTGTCCGCCGTCGCAAGCATTGCTACGTAACGGTTTCACCGCAGCGGGTAACCGAAAAAAGCATTGATCTTCATTATTTTTTCGGATGATTCGGGCATATCCGGATCAGTCAGGATATCTCGATGGCTTGCTGGCTGTTGCGCACCTGGCGATCAGCACTATGTTGTGTCGTCGCTTAGTTCCACCCCCGTAGGAGACGACGTGAAAAACACGCTGTTCAGGAGGGTCGCGGTCGGCACATTCGCCACCGTGGCCGCCGTCGGCCTATCGACCCTCTTCGCTGACGCTGCCAGCGCCCACAATGCGAACCCGTCGGGCGTCGCGGATTGCCGCGACGGCAAGTACGTCATCACCTGGACGGTCGAGAACGATTTCGGCACCAAGGTCACGTTGTCGAACATCCACATCACTCCCGACGGCGGCAAGCACGGCGACATCGTGCTGGGCGGCAAGGGCAGCCGCGACGACGAGCCGTCCAAGCAGACCTTCACCACCGAGTACACCACCGACAAGGCGACGGACCTCCAGCTGAGCGTCGACGGCCTGTGGCAGGACGCCCCGCACAAGACGTGGCCGGAGGACGGCAAGCCGCACACCTTCGTCAGCGGCAAGGTCCACCTGGACGGCAAGTGCAAGGCGGACACGCCGCCGACCACCCCACCGCCGACCACGCCGCCCGCGACCACTCCCCCGGCGACCCGCACGCCGACCCCGGCGGCCTCCTCGCCGGCCCCGGGCCTGCCGGTGACCGGCTCCGACACTACGTGGCCGATGGTGGGCACGGGCGCCGCGCTCGTCGCCAGCGGCGCCGTGCTGGTCGTGACCCTGCGCCGCCGTCGCCGGGTGACCTTCACCGCCGAGTGACCATAGCGTGACGCGCACGGCGTCTGTCCCATGTGGACAGGCGCCGTGCTCGTTCACAGCCTCGCGGCCCGCTCCAGCAGCTCCTCGCCGACCAGCTCGAGCGGCTCCAGGCTGCGCTCGGCCCGGCACAGCACGACGGCACCCTCGGTCGCCGCGATGACCGAGGTCGCGAACCGCGCCGCGGCCGCCGGCTCCGCCCCCGCCGCGGCGTAGAGCTCGGTGAGGCGGGCCCGCCAGGCGCGGAAGATCGCCGCCGCCCGATCGAGCAGTGGCCCGGAGTCGCCCGCCACGGCCACCGCGAGCACGGCGCATCCGGCGCGCAGCCGCGAGCGGTCGAGCACGAAACGCCAGGCCCCGATGACGTACCGGGTGATCTCCACCGCCCCGCGTCCGTCCAGCTCCGCGAGCCCGGCCAGCATGCGCCCGGCCACGAGCTCGAGCGCCGCGTCGACCAGCTGGTCCTTGCCCTCGGGGAAGTGGTGGTAGATCGACCCGCGGGGCGCCCCGGTGGCCTTGAGCACCTCCGAGAACGACGTCGCCTGCAGCCCCTGCTTGGCCAGCAGCAGCGCCGCGCCCTCCACCATCCTGCCTCGCACCTCGCCCGCCATCTGCGGCTCCTTGACTATGACGGTCGGCATAATCTACGTTCTATGACGACCAGCATAGTTCCCGCGAAACGGAGCCTGTCACCATGCCCATGATCGACGTCTACGCGCCCGCCGACCTCTTCCCCGCCGGCGCCGACCGCGAACTGGCCGCCCGCCTGACCGCGGCCCTGCTGCGGGCCGAGGGCGTGGCCGAGCCGGGCCCGGCCCACACCGCCAACACCGGCGCGTACATCCACCGCCTCCCCGCCGGCGCCGTCCACACGGCCGCGACGGACTCCGCCCGCACCGTGCGCGTCCAGGTCCTGACCCCGCCCGGCGTGCTGACCCGCGAGGGCCAGCAGGAGCTCGTCGCCGAGGCGACCCGGATCGTCACGGAGGTCAGCGGCGACCCGACCCAGTCCGCCCGCACCTGGGTCCTGCTGACCGAGGCCGCCGAGGGCGGCTGGGGCATCGCCGGCACCGCCTTCGGCCGCGCCGAGTTCGCGTCCCTGCTCTCCTGAGCGACGCGACCCGCGAACCCGGCGGCGCGCACCCGCTCGCACGGCCTCGGTACTGTGTCCGGCAAGAGGAGAACCGGACCACCGAGGACGATGACCACAACCCCATCGCTGCACGTCGGCTGCGCCATGTGGACCCACCCGGCCTGGCCGTGGCGCTCCGGCGACCGGCTGCGCGCATACGCGGAGCACTGCAACGCCGTCGAGGGCAACACGACGTTCTACGCCACCCCGTCCCGCGACACGGTGGCGTCCTGGGCGAGGCAGACCGGCCCGGACTTCCGCATGGTGCTCAAGCTGCCCCGGGCCGTCACGCACGAGCAGCGGCTGCGCGACAGCGCCGCGACGCTCGACTTCCTGCGCACGATCGAGCCGCTGGGCCCGAGGGTGCACGCCCTGTGGATCCAGCTGCCGGCCTCGTTCGGGCCGCCGGACGTCCCCGCCCTCGACGACTTCCTGCGCGGCCTCCCGGCGCAGCACCGCTACGCCGTCGAGGTCCGCCATCCCCGGTTCTTCGAGCGCCCGGAGGAGCTCGGCGCCGTGCTCGCCGGGCACGGCGCCGAGTGGATCCCGTTCGACACCACGGCGTTGTTCAGCAGGCCGCCGACCAGCGACGCCGAGCGCGACGCCTGGGCCAAGAAGCCCCGCAACCCGCTGCGCACCGAGGCCCTCACCGAGTTCCCGATCGTGCGGTACATCGGCCGCGACGACCCCGCCGAGACCGTCAAGGGCTGGCAGCGCTGGATCGCCGTCACGAAGGCCTGGCTGCGCGAGGGCCGCTCCCCCACCGTCTTCGTCCACACCCCGGACAACGCCGACGCCCCGCGGCTGGCCCGCGAGTTCCACGCCGCCGTGCGGCGCGAGGTCCCGGACCTGCCCCCGCCGCCGGACCCGGAGCCCCTCACGCTGTTCTGATCCGCACCTCCCCGGCGCCGGGGAGATCGCGAAACGTACACCCGCAGCGGCGGTCCGCAAGGGCCGGCGCCCGAAGAGGACGCCGGCCCGGTTGGCAACGCGACTCAGCAGTGGCCGAGGTCTTCCCAGTTGGCGGTCCAGCCGGGCTCGGAGCCCTGGGTCCACCACTTGGCGCGCCACAGGTGCTTGCCCTGGCCCGACGCCGGGCCGTTGGGGTCACCGTTGACGCTCTTCTCGTGCTTGACCGTCTGGCCGGCCGTGTAGACCGCGCCGATGGACCACTCGGGGGCCTGGGCGCAGTTGGTGGCCGGCGGGGTGGACGTCGACGGCGTCGGCGACGCCGTCGGGGACTTGGACGGCGACGCCGAGTCGGTCGGCGTCGCTGGGCCGTCCGGCGTCGCGGAGCCGGTCGGCGTCACGCACGGGCCGGACGAGTCCACCGTGTCGGTGAACGCGTTGCCCGCGCTGCGGTAGGCGGCCGCCTGTGCCGTCGCCTGGCTCGGGGTCAGGACCTGGTTCTTCGCGTACAGCACCCAGTCGACCTGCTCGATGTACGTGCTCAGGCCGCCGGTGTGGGCCGCGGTGTCGATGAACCACAGGTTCCAGTTGATGGTCATCGTCTGGCGCGGGTAGAACTTGCCGGAGTGGTCGCCGACCTGCTGGCCGTCGATGTAGTAGATGACGTGCCCGTCGGCGACGGTGACGACCAGGTCGTGCCAGCCGTCGAAGCTCTGCCGCTGCTCGGAGTGCACGTTGTCGGCGTACCACGGTTCGTTGCGGTACGTGTACCAGGTCGTCTGGTAGTTGATCGGGCCCGTCTCGCCCCACCCGCCGTTGGGCAGGTACTCCGAGAAGTCCAGCTCGCTGTACGTCGGATCGAGGTCCCCGTTGAGCGGGCTGATGGTGAAGAACGTCTCGTTGATGTGGTCGCCGTCGTTGCCGCTCTGCGGCGCGTCGGTGAAGCGGATCCGGCTGGCGTAGGTGCCTTCGAGGTACCGCTTCTGGCTCGTGTAGAGCTCGGCCTGGTTGGTGCCCCCGCCGGTGCCGTCGGTGGACGCGGTGAGCTGCAGGACCTTCTGACCGCCGCTGGCCGGGAAGGAGATGCTGCTGGCCGACCAGGTGGCACCGGGCACGCCCGGGCCGCCGGAGTAGGTGCGCGGCACCCACCCGTGCGAGGTCAGCGCCGCGTCGGCGGACGAGCTGTAGTTGAAGTCGTCGAACAGGTACCCACAGTTGTTCGCGGCGGCACTGGCGGTGCCGACGGTGGCTGCGGTGATGGCGACCGCCCCTACCGCGCCGGCCAACGCGACGGCGGACGCGATGCCGATAGATCGACGTTTTCCGATGGACATGAGCAGGGTCCTCCTTGAGGGGGATCAGGAGCGCATGGACCTCTTACTTGACCGCGCCGGCGGTCATACCGGCTCGGATGTGCCGTTGGAACGCGACGTAGGCGATGAGCACCGGCAGCATGGCGATCGTCAGGCCGGCGAACAGTCCGCTCCAGTCGCTGCGATACCCCTGGCTGACCGACAGGGAGGCCAGGCCCTGCGCCAGGACGTACCGGTCCGGGTCGGGGTTGAGAACCAGCGGGAGCAGGTACTGGTTCCAGAGCCCGAGGAAATTGAAGATGCCGACGGCGACCAGGCCTGGGCGGGCCATCGGCAGCATCACGCGGAAGAACACCCCCGCGTGCGAGCACCCGTCCATGAAGGCGGCCTCGGCCACCTCGCCGGGCAGCGTGCGGAAGAACGAGTGCAGGAAGAACACGGTGAACGGCACCGCGTAGGCGGCGTAGACCAGGATCAGGCCCGGGTACGTGCCGAGCAGGCCCAGCTGCTGGACCACGAAGAACAGCGGCACCAGCGCCAGGAACACGGGGAAGAACATGGCCGCGACGAACGTGTAGTAGATGATCCGGTTGCCGCGGAAGTCGTAGCGCGCCAGCGCGTACGCCACCAGCGCGCCCAGCAGCATGGTCAGGATCAGCCCGCCGCCGACCACGACGAGGCTGTTGAGGAAGTACCGGCCGATGTCGGCCTGGTTCCAGGCCCGCGACCAGTTCTCGACGTGCGGGGTCGTCGGCAGCGACCACGGGTCGGTGAGGATCTGCTGGTCGGTCTTGAAGGAGCTGAGCACCGCCCACAGCAGGGGCAGCGCGGTGACCACGCCCCAGCAGAGCATCGCCACATGCGGCACCACGCGCTTCACGCCAGTTCGACCCTCTCCTTGCGGCCCGCCCGCAGGGCGAGCACGGCCAGCGTCAGCGTCGCGAAGAACAGCGCGACCCCCATCGCCGAGGCGTAGCCGAACTTGCCGTAGGTGAAGGCGTTGCGGTACAGCGACAGCCCGATCACCTCGGTGGCCCCGTCCGGACCGCCCGGCCCCGCCGTCATGACCTGCACGACCGCGAAGCCGTCCAGGGCGGTGATGCCGAGGTAGACGAAGCCGACCTGCACGGTGTCGCGCACCAGCGGCAGCGTCACCCGCCGGAACGTGTCCCACCGGCCCGCCCCGTCCAGCAGCGCCGCCTCGAAGAGCTCCTTGGGGATCCCGTCGATCGCGGCGCTGAACAGCACCATGTAGAACCCGGCCGAGGACCACACCAGCACGGCCATGACGGCCGGCAGCGCGAGGTCCGGATCGCCCAGCCAGCTGCGCGCGAGCGAGCCCAGCCCGATCCCGCGCAGCACCCCGTTGAGCAGGCCCGTGTTCGGGTTGTAGATGAACGACCACAGCACCGCGACGATGACCAGCGATAGCAGCTGCGGGAAGAAGTAGACGATCTGGTACACCTTCGAGCCCGCGATGCCGGAGCGGCCGTCCCGCCCGCCCAGGTGCAGCATGCTGGCCAGGAACAGGCCCAGCCCGAGGGTGACGATCGGCACCACCACGAGCATGACGGCGTTGTTGCGCACCGCGTCGAGGAAGAGGGAGTCGCCGCCGAGGCGGGCGTAGTTGCCCGCCCCGACGTAGTGCGCCTCGCCGGCCACGCCGGTCCAGTCGGTGAGCGAGAGGTAGAACGCCTGCGCGTACGGCGACAGCACGAAGACGACGTGCAGCACCAGGGCCGGCACGAGCGCACCGAACAGGAACCGGAGCCGACCGTGCTTCATCAGCGGGTGTACTTCTTGACGCTGGAGTCCTTGGCGAGGGCGTCCGCCGCCTTCTGCACGCGATCGGCCCACTCGGCGGGCGTGGCGCGCTTGTTGATCAGCTCCCCGGTGGCGTCGTCGACGGCCTTGGCCAGCGGCGCGTACCAGGTGCGGAAGCGGTACGTGAAGGTCTCCTTGCCGGCCGCGGTGACCGCGTCGCGGGTCGAGCCCAGGCCGCTGGACAGCGTCAGCCCGTCGGTCGCCCCGGCCACCGCCGGCAGCGTGCCCGCGCTCTGCGCGAAGGCCCTCGCCGACTGCTTGGAGAACAGGATCCGCAGGTACTCGAGGCCCCCGGCCTGATTCTTGGCCTTCGCCGGCACCAGGAACGACTCGGAGCTGGCGGCCTGCACCGCGCTCTGCGCCATCTTGTCGCCGGAGCTGCGCGCCGGCACGGCCCCCATCACCATGTCGAAGCCCTTGGGGGCGACGTCCTTCTGCTCCGCCTCCAGCCACGAGCCGGACGGGATGAACGCCGCCTTGCCCTGGCACCACGCGGCCTGCGCCTCGGTGTGCGACAGCGCCTCGGAGCCGCTCATGATGTAACCCTTGGCGGCCAGCTCCGCGAACGCCTCGGCGGCGGACTTGAGCCCGTCGGCCTTCCAGGCGTTGGGCTCGAGGTTGTCGACCGCCTTGATGAGGTCCGTCCCGCCGATCTTGGCGGCCATCGAGAGCATGGGGTCGTTCATGTACTCCGGGTACTTGCCCTGGTAGGTCCAGGGCGCGATGCCCGAGGTCTTGATGGTCGCGCACAGGGCGAGCATCTCGTCCCAGGTCTTCGGGTAGGCCCAGCCCTTGCTGGCGAAGAGCGGCTTGGAGTACCACAGGCCCCAGGCGGTGTAGGTGAAGTTCAGCACCAGGACCGACTTGTCGAAGGTGCCGTCGTCCACCACGCCCGGCAGCAGCGTGTCGCGGAACTTGGTGTTCGGGTCGTCGAACGAGGGCGCGTCGAGCAGTTCCGCGAGGTCGGAGAGCTGCTTGGCGCCGACCAGGGCGGAGATGTCCAGCCGCCCGGCGCCGGTGTTGTCGACCACGTCCGGCGGGGTGTTGGCCACGAACCGCGGCTGCAGCGCCTCGCCGACCTTCTGGATGCCCTTGTGGTCGATCGTCGCCTTCGCGTGCTTGCCCCTGTAGAGGTCCTCGGCGTGCTTGGCGTAGTCGTCGCCGTAGCCGCCCTTGAAGATCACGACCTCGAGCGGGGCGTCGTCCTTGACCCCGAGCGGGTTGTCCGCGCTCTTCGCCCCGGCGTTGGCGGCCGGCTTGTCGTCGTCCTTCCCGCTCGTCACGCAGGCGCTGAGCAGCGGCACGGCGGCCGCCGCGCCCAGCGCGGTCTTCAAGATCGTTCTACGCTTGGGGTACGTTGAAGTGGAAGGTGAGGGGTTCATACCGGGCCTTCTCTCTTTATGCGGTACGCCGGATGCGCCCGGCGTACCGCGCTTCGAGTGCTGCGTTGTGCTCCCGCCCGCCAGGCACGTTGTCGGACAGGTAGACCGGCGGCGTGACACCGAGCGCCAGCAGGCGCGCCACCACCTCGGTGACGATCTGCTGGGCCAGCAGGGCCGCGGTGATCGAGGAGACGGCCCCGACGGCGCCACCGCCGGGCAACGGCAGCGACGCGTCGCCGTACGGGGCCCCGTTGTCGAGCACCACGTCGGCGAAGTCGCCGAGCTTCATGCCGCTGGGATGGCGCGAGTCGACGCGGGAGGAGTGCTCCAGCGACGTGATCGCGATGAGCGCGTGCCCGCGCTGCTTCACCAGCTGCGCCATCTCCACCACGGCGCCGTTGACGCCGGAGTTGGAGGCGATGACGAACGTGTCGTCCGGCTTGACGGGGGCCAGGTCGTAGAGGCGGTGCGCGACGCTCGCGGTGCGCTCCAGCTGCGGGTCGGCCAGGGCGCTGAGCGGCTCGCCGCCGTAGAGCACGATGTCGCGCAGGGCGATGCGGCTGGTCGGGACCAGGCCGCCGGCCCGGCCGGCGATCTCCATGGCGAGCGCCTCGGAGTGCCCGCAGCCGAACGCCTGGATCACCCCGCCCGCCTGGACCGTCGCGGTCATCAGGTCGGCGGCGCGCGCCACCTTCTCGCCCTGGGTGGTCCCGACCCGGTCGATCGCGGCGCGGATCACCTCGACGTAGTCGGCACTTCTGATGGTCACAGCGGCTTTTCCCTCCGTGGTCGCTTGCGGATGTTGGTCGTGTCGGGCACCCGGTGCGCGTCCACCGCGCGCACGGTGAGCTCGAGGGCCTCGGCGGTGCGCTCATAGGTGCGCTGCGCCACCGCGACGTAGATGAGGTCCAGGACCAGCAGCTGCGAGTGCAGCGCGGAGAGGGCCGCGACCCGGAAGGTGGTCTCGTGCACCGACGTGGTGAACACGACGTCGGCCACCTCGGCCAGCGGCGAGCGCCCGAACGACGTCACCGCGACGGTCGTCGCCCCGTGGTCGGCCGCCTCGGCGAGGGTCTCCAGGACCTCCCGCGTGCGGCCGGAGTGCGACAGGCCGATGGCGACGTCGCCGGGGCCCAGCAGTGCGGCGTTGGTGAGCGCGGTGTGGCTGTCGGAGCGGTACCAGACCGGGACCCGGATGCGCTCCAGCCGGAACGCCATCTCCCGCCCGGCGGTGCCGCTGGAGCCCAGCCCGAAGATCTCCACCCGTCCGGCCCCGGCGATCGCCTCGGCGACCCGCTCGACCGCGGCGACGTCCAGCCCGGCCGCGGTCGCCTGGATCGCCCGGGTGTCGGCCGCGGTGACCACGCCGAGGACCTCGTTCAGGGGGTCGCCCGGCGCGATGTCGCCGCTGATGTCGGTCTCCCAGCGGGCCTGCTCGGCCCGGCCGGTCTCGGTCGCGATCGCCACCCGCAGGTTCGCGTACCCCTTGAAGCCGAGCGTGCGACTGAACCGCGTGACGGTCGCCGTCGACGTGCCGGAGCGCTCGGCGAGGTCCACGATGCTGGCGTGCGCGGCCGTCTCCGGATCGCCCAGGATCGTCTCGGCGATCTTCGCCAGGGCGTCCGGCATCGTCGGCACTTCTATGCGCAGCCGCCCGAGCAGCCCGCCACTCTCACCCGTCACCGTCAATCATCCTTTTCATCGTCCCGCCTTGGCGATGAAAATTACGACCACTTCAACTTCTAGTCAATAAGAACTTTCTATGCTTCCATCGACGCCATGGCTGTGGTGGTGGGTGTTGATGCCGGCGGTACCGCGTCGAAGGCCGTGGTCACGGACCTGGACGGCACCGTGCTGGGCCGGGGCTCGGCCGGCCCTGGCAACCCCTCGGCCGCCGGAGTGCCGGCCGTTCGCGCCATCGGGTCGGCGCTGCGGTCGGCGCTCGGCACCATCGACCCGGCGACGGTGACCGCGGGCGTCGTCGGCGTGGCCGGCGCGAGCGCGGTGGCCGACCCGGCGATCCGGTCCGCGTTCGACGAGGAGTGGGCCGCGCTGGGCCTGACCTGCCAGATCCCGATCGTCGGGGACGCGGTGACCGCGTTCGCGGCGGGCGGGGACTGGACCGCGGGCGCGGTGCTCATCAGCGGCACGGGCGCGGTGGCGGCGCTGGTCGACGACCTGGAGGTCACGCGGGTGGCCGACGGGCTGGGCTGGCTGCTCGGCGACGAGGGCTCGGGCCTGTGGCTGGGCCTGCAGGCGGTCCGCCGGGCCGCGCGGGCCTGGCACGCGCCGCTGGCCCGCGCGGTGGCCGCCCACGCGGGCGCCGCCACCGCCGCCGACCTGGTGCACTGGGCCCAGGCCCTGCCGCCCTTCGGCGCCCTGGCCCCGTTGGTCTGCGAGCTGGCCGACGGCGGCGACCCGGACGCGGCCGCCATCGTGTCCGACGGCGCCGCGCGCCTGGTCGCCACCCTCGACGAGCTGGCGGCCCCGGACGCCCCGGTGGTGCTGGCCGGCGGCCTGCTGACCGCCGGCACCCCGATCCGCCGGGCCGTCGCGGCCACCCTGGAGGCTCGCGGCACGGCCCTGGGCACGGCCGACGACCCCGCGCTGGGGGCCGCCCGCCTCGCGACGCAGCGAGCGCTCAGCCGGAGGTGAGCAAGTCGCTCGTCACCCGCAGACGGCGGCCCGGCCCAGCAGCAGCTCGCGCTCCTTCTCGTTGCGGGTCATCGCGGCCGCCCGCTCGAACTCCGCCCGCGCCTGCGCCGTGCGCCCCAGCCGGAACAGGAAGTCCCCGCGCACGGAGGGCAGCAGGTGGTACTCCCGCAGCGACGGCTCCTCGAGCAGCGCGTCGAGCACGGCCAGGCCGGCCTGCGGCCCGTCGGCCATCGACACCGCCACGGCCCGGTTGAGCTCCACGATCGGCGACGGGGCCAGCTCGGCCAGGCGCGCGTACAGCCCGGCGATCCTGGCCCAGTCGGTCGCCGCGGCCGTGCGGGCCCGGGCGTGGCAGGCGGCGATCGCGGCCTGCAGCGTGTAGGTGCCGCCGCCGAGCCCCTCGGCGCGGGCAAGCGCCGCCAGGCCCCGGTCGATGAGCAGCCGGTCCCAGCGGCGGCGGTCCTGCTCCAGCAGGGTGACCGGGGCGCCGTCCGGGCCGGTGCGGGCGGCCGAGCGGGACGCCTGGATCTCCAGCAGCGCGACCAGGCCGTGCACCTCCGCCTCACCCGGGGCGAGGCCGGCCAGGACGCGGCCGAGGCGCATCGCCTCCTCGCACAGGGCCGGGCGCATCCAGTCCTCGCCGGCAGTGGCGGAGTACCCCTCGTTGAAGATCAGGTAGATGACCTCGAGCACCGAGGCCAGCCGGGCCGCCCGGTCGGGGCCGGCGGGCAGCTCGAAGGGGACCTTGGCGTCGGCGAGGGCCTTCTTGGCCCGGCTGATGCGCTGCCCGACGGTGGCCGACGGCACCAGGAACGCGCGGGCGATCTCGTCGGTGGACAGGCCGCCGAGCAGGCGCAGGGTGAGCGCCACCCGGGCCTCGGGCTTGAGCACCGGGTGGCAGGCGGTGAAGATCAGCCGCAGCAGGTCGTCCTCGATCGGGTCCTGCTCCAGCACCTCGTCGAAGCCGGCCTCGTCGGTGCGCTCGTCGACCGCCAGGGCGGGCAGGTGCTTCTGCAGCACCTGCTGGCGCCGGATGGTGTCGATGGCGCGGCGCTTGGCCGTGGTCATGAGCCACGCCCCGGGGTTGCGCGGGACGCCCTCGGCCGGCCACTGCTCCAGCGCCGCCACCAGGGCGTCCTGCGCCAGCTCCTCGGCCAGGCCGACGTCGCCGACGAGCCGGGCGACGCCGGCGATGACCCGCGCCGCCTCGATCCGCCAGACCGCCTCGATGGCCTTGCCGGCATCGGTAACCGTGGTCACCGACCCAACATAGCGGCCTACTCGTACTCGGAGACCCTGCGCACCTCGATCTCGACGTTGTCGAAGAGCTCGGCGAAGCGCTTGGCCCACTCGACCGCCTCGGCGTGGTCGCGCACCTGCAGGATGCCGAAGCCGCCGATGACCTCCTTGGCCTCGGCGAACGGCCCGTCGGTGACCGTGGCCTGCCCGTTGTCGACCCGGATGACGGCCGCCCCGGCCGAGCTCGGCAGGAGGCCCTCGGCGGCCAGCAGCACGCCGGCCTTGTTGACCTCCTCCATGTACTCGCCGAACTTGGCGATGAACTCCGGGCTGGGCTGCCACAGCGCCGGGTTCGAGTCGTCGAGCTTGTGCATCAGCATGTACCGCATCGCGGGTTCCTCCTCGGTAAGGTGGCTGGCCGTTGCCCAGCCTCTATCACCGCGTCGAGCGGCGCCCGGACTCTTCGACAGTGGCGCCGGACATTTTTTCCGAGGAGATTTGCGATGCGCATCCTGTTCGCGTTCGCCGGCGGAGCCGGCCACCTCCAGCCGATGCTGCCGCTGGCCCGGGCCGCCGCCGCGGCCGGCCACGCCGTGGCGGTGACCGGGCGCCCCGGCGCGCTGCCCAAGGATCTCGAGGGCTTCCCGGCCGGCGTCGACGAGCCGCCCGGCGAGCGCAGCCCACTGCTGCGCCTGGACCGGGCCCGGGAGGCCCGGGAGTTCCGCGACGGCTTCGGCGGCTGGATCGCCCGCGAGCGGGCCGCCGACACCAAGGCGGTCGCCGAGCGGTGGCGACCCGACGTCGTCGTCTGCGACGAGGCCGACTTCGGCAGCATGATCGCGGCCGAGGCGCTGGGCATCCCGCACGCCGTTGTGGTGGTGCTCGCCGCCGGCACCTTCGGCCGCCCCGACGGCCTGGCCGCGCTGCTGGACGAGGCCCGGGCCGCGCACGGCCTGCCCGCCGACCCGGACCTGGCCATGCTCGACCGGCACCTGGTGATCTCGCCCGTGCCACCGAGCTTCCGGGCCCGCGGCGGCGCGCGGCTCATGCGGCCGATGCCGCTCGTCCCACCGGCGCCGACGCAACCGCCGCAGGTGTACGTCACGCTGGGCACGATCTTCAACACCGAGTCGGGCGACCTCTTCACCCGCCTCCTCGCCGGCCTGCGGGAGCTGCCGGTCGAACTCGTGGTGACCGTCGGGGCGGCCATCGACCCGGCCGAGCTCGGGCCGCAGCCGGGCAACGTGCGCGTCGCGCGGTACATCCCCCAGGCCGAGGTGCTCCCCCGCTGCTCCGCCGTCGTGTCGCACGCCGGCTCCGGCACCGTCGTCGGCGCGCTGGCCCACGGGCTGCCGATGGTCCTGGTGCCGATGGGCGCCGACCAGCCCGACAACGCCGAGCGGGCCGCGGCCCTGGGCGCCGGCGTGGTCCTCGACGCCGCCGACGCCACCCCGGCCGAGGCCGCCGAGGCGCTGCGCGTGGTGCTCAACGAGGGCTCCTACCGGGCCGCGGCCGAGGCGCTGCGGGCCGAGGTGGCCACCATGCCGCCCCCGGAGGAGGTCGTGGCGCACCTGGCCGAGCTTCGCTGAGGCGTGTCCCGGCGCGGGCGGGTAGCGTGCGATCATGCCGAGCCTGACCCGCGCCGAGGCGGCCCAGCGCGCCCGACTGCTGCGCGTGCACTCGTACACCGTCGAGCTCGACCTCACCGGCGCCGAGCGGTTCACCTCCCGCACGGTCGTGGACTTCGCCTGCACGGACCCGGGCGCGGGCACCTTCGCCGAGGTCAAGGGCGCGGAGACGGTGCGCGCTCGGCTCAACGGCCGGCCGCTGGACCCCGCGGCCGGCAACCGGCTCCCGCTGGCCCCGCTGGCGGCCCGCAACCGGCTGGAGGTGGAGTTCTCCGCGCCCTACTCGGGCACCGGGGAGGGCCTGCACCGCTTCGCCGACCCCGAGGACGGCGAGGTCTACCTGTACGGCCAGGCCCCCATCGACGACGCCCAGCGCATGTTCGCCTGCTTCGACCAGCCCGACCTCAAGGCGCCGATCGCGCTCACCGTGCTCGCCCCGCCGGCGTGGACCGTGCGCGCCAACGCCCCGCTGTGCGCGCGGCTCGGCGGCAGGTGGGAGTTCGCGGCGACGCCGCCGCTGTCGACGTACCTCTTCAGCCTGCTCGCCGGCCCGTGGCACGTGCTGTCCCGCGAGCACGACGGGATCCCGCTCGCCCTGGCGTGCCGGCGCAGCCTGGCGGCCGCCCTCGACGCCGACGCCGACGCGCTGTTCGCGGCCACGGCGGCGAGCTTCGACCGCTACCACGAGCTGTTCGGCGTGCGGTACCCGTTCGGCAAGTACGACCAGGCGTTCGTCCCCGAGCTCTCCGGCGGCGCGGTGGAGAACCCGGGGCTGGTCAACTACCGCGAGGAGTTTCTCTTCCGGGCCCGGGCCACCGACAGCGAGCGGCAGCGCCGGTTCGTGGTGATGGCCCACGAGATGGCCCACATGTGGTTCGGCGACCTCGTCACCCTGCGCTGGTGGGACGACATCTGGCTCAACGAGGCCTTCGCCGAGCTGATGGGCTGGCGGGTGGCGGCCGACACCGGCCGGCACCCGACCGCCGCGGCCGACTTCGCCATCTGGCGCGAGCGCTGGGGCTACCTCGCCGACCAGCGGCCCTCCACCCACCCGGTGGCCCCCGACGGGGTCGCCGACACCGCGGTCGCCACCCAGAACTTCGACGGCATCTCCTACGCCAAGGGCGCGGCCGCGCTGCGCCAGCTCGCGGTGCACCTCGGCGAGGACGTGTTCCTGACCGGGCTGCGGGAGTTCTTCCGCCGCTACCGCTTCGCCAACGCCGAGCTCACCGACCTGCTCGCGGTGCTCGGCGCCGCCGCCGGGCGGGACCTGACCGGGTGGGCCGAGCTGTGGCTGCGCAGCAGCGGCGCCAACACGCTGCGGCCGCTGCCCTCGCGGGCGGCCGGCGCACCGGCCGGGCTGACCGTCGAGCAGACCGGGCGGCCGCTGCGCCCGCACCGGCTCACCGTCGCCGCCTACGCCTCCGACGGCTCGGTGCGCCGGCTGCCGTTCGCCATCGACGGTGCGACCGCGGTCGTGGCCGGGCCGGCCGCCCGCCCCGGCACGGTGCTGCTGCTCAACGACGGCGGCGAGACGTACGCCAAGATCCGCTTCGACCCGGTCAGCCGGGCCGCCCTGCCGGCCGTGCTGCCCGACATCGAGGAGCCCCTCGCGCGGGCCGTGGTGTGGACCGCGGTCATCGACGCCGTGCGCGACGGCGAGCTGCCCCCGGCCGAGTTCCTCGCCCTGGTGGTGGCCGCGCTGCCGACCGAGCGCCAGGAGGGCGTCTTCGCGGAGGTGCTCGGCTTCGCCCGCGACGCCCTGGGCCGCCGCGGCCTGGTGCCGCTGCCCCAGCTGGCCGAGGTCTGCGCGGCCGCGCTGGCCGGCGCCGCCCCCGGCAGCGGCCGCCAGCTGGCCGCGGCCCGGGCCCTGGCGAGCGTGACCGGCGACGCGCCGCTGCTGCGCTCGTGGCTGACCGGCCCGCGCACCCCCGAAGGGCTGACCGGCCCACGCGCCGCCCCCGAGGAGCTGGCCGGCCCGCGCGCTCCCGAAGGGGTGGCCGGCCCGCGCGCTCCCGAGGGGCTGGAGATTGGCCCGGACCTGCGCTGGGCGGTGCTGCTGCGGCTGGCCGCGCTGGGCGCCGCCGGGCCGGACGACATCGCGGCCGAGGCGCGGCGCGACCCGAGCGCCAAGGGCGCCGAGCAGGCGGCCGCCTGCCGGGCCGCCCTGCCCGACCCCGGGAGCAAGGCCGAGGCCTGGGAGACGCTGGTGCGCCACCCGAACCCGCGGCTGGCCATCGCCAACGCCTCCGCCTTCTGGCAGCCGGGGCAGGAGGCGCTCACCGACGCCTACGTCGAGCGCTGGTTCGCCGACGCCCCGGCCATGCTGGAGGGGCGCTACCCGCCCGCGGCGCTGCAGGTGGTGCGGCTGAGCTTCCCGCAGTACAGCCGCAAGTCGGTGGAACTGACGGCGGACCTGCTGGCCCACGCGGACCTGGACCCCCGGCTGCGCCGGGAGCTCATGGACGGCGCGGACGAGCTGCGGCGCTGGGCCTGAGCCGCCCGCGGCGGATCACCCACTCGGCCACCGCCAGGTTGATCACCCAGGCGGCCCCCATGGCCACGGCCCGCCAGGCCGGGTAGCGAGGGTCGGCGGAGCTCAGCGCGATCGCCAGCGGGATGCTGGTGAACACCTGCGAGCCGGCGCCCAGGCCGACCGCGTAGGCGCGCAGCATCCAGGCCCGGTGGGCGCGGAGGTCGCGCCGCAGCGCCGCCCGCAGGCCCAGGACGAGCGCGACGAGCATGAAGGTGCCGAAGACGTACCGCTGGGCGTTGAACGCCGCGTTGTCGCTGTCCGGCAGCGCGTACGTCGCCGTCATCCACAGCCCGGAGAGGGCGACCGCGACGCCGGCCCCGAAGACCACCCGGCCGGCGAGGCGATGCCAGCGGCGGTGCCGGGCCCGCACCCCCGGCGCCAGCTGGAAGGCGCCGAGCACGGCGAAGAGCACCGCGCCGAGCACGTGCACCACCACCGGGACCGGGGCGTCGACGAAGCGGGCGTTGTCCGGCGTGCGGGCGGCGCCGCCGGCCAGCGTGGCCACGCGCACGGCGCCGGCCAGCGAGGGGACGAAGGCCAGCAGGAGCAGGCCGGTGACGATCGGCCAGTCTCGCGTTCTCATGTCCACCGATGGTGGGCATCGGCCCCCGCCGGCTCATCCGACCAAAGTTCAGCCGCCGGGTCTGATTCTTCCCGTCTCGTACGCCCACATCGCGATCTCCACCCGGTTGCGCACGCCGACCTTGAGCATCAGCGCGGTCACGTGCGACTTGACGGTGCTCAGCGTGATGAACAGCTCGTCGGCGATCTCGTTGTTGGTCCGGCCCCGCGCCACCCGGGCCAGGACCTGCTCCTCCCGGTCGGTGAGCGGCTCGATCGGCTGGCGGGGCGGCGCCTTCGGGCCGGTGTCGGCGAAGGCGCGCAGCAGCCGGGTGGTGACGCTGGGCGCGATGAGCGCGTCGCCGGCCGCCGCGGCGTGCACGGCCTGGGCCAACAGGGCGGGGCCGGCGTCCTTGAGCAGGAAGCCGCGGGCGCCGGCCCGCAGGGCGGCGTAGACGTACTCGTCGAGGTCGAAGGTCGTGATGACGACGACCGCGAGCGGGTCCTCGACGGCCGGCCCGGCCAGCCGCCGGGTCGCCTCCAGCCCGTCCATGACCGGCATGCGCACGTCGAGCAGGCACACGTCGGGGCGCAGCCGCAGGGCCAGCTCCACCGCCCGGCGCCCGTCGGGGGCCTCCCCCACGACCTCGATGCCCGGCTGGGCGTTGAGGATCATCGTCAGCCCGGTGCGGACGATCTCCTGATCATCCGCTACCAGCACCCGCACGCTCACCCGCCAATGCTATTTGCGACCCCGCACCCTCAGATCCGCCGAAAGTACGACCGGCGGCCCGGCCGGCGACGAGGACGCCGGCGAGCGCGGGCAGCAGGGCGACGCCGAACGCGGCGGCGTAGGCGGCCGGGCCCGCGTCGACCAGCGCGGCGAACAGGGAGCCGCCGACGGCCAGCACCGTGGTGGTGAGCAGCGCGTCGGACACCTGCAGGGCGGAGCTGTTGGCGCCCTGGTCGGCCGGGGTGGAGTAGCGCAGTACGAGCGCGGCCGACGTGGGGTAGACCAGGCCCATGCCGAAGCCGCCGAGGCACCAGCCGGCGACGACGACGGCCACCGGTACCGCCGGAATCGTCAGGGACAGCGCGCACAGGACCCCCGCGGTGATGCAGGTCAGGCCGAGCCGCAGCCTGGCCGGGTCGGACAGGCGCTGGCCCTGCCGGGCCTGGACCCAGCTGCCGGCCGACCATCCCAGCGCGCCGAGGGTCACCGTGAGCCCGGCCATCGCCGGACTGAGCCCTCGCTCGCGGGTGAGCATGAGCGGGATGAACACGTCGGTCTGCATGAATGCGGCGCCGGCCAGGCCCCTGAGGAGCACGACGCTCGGGATGCCTCTGGCCGCCGCGAACGTGCCCTTCGGCAGCAGCAGCACGGCGGATGCCGCCGTGACCGCCGCCCCGACGAGCTTGATCACCGGGGTGCCCGTGTAGAGGAAGGCGGCACCGGTCGCGGCGCCCAGGGCCGGGGCGAGCCGGATCTTCGCGGCGGGGCCGGGTGCGCCGCCGCGGATCGCCCTGATCCGCGGCCAGATGAGCAGCATGACCGGCGCCGCGGCGATGACCACCAGCAGGAAGACCCAGCGCCAGCCGACGTACTGCACGATCACCCCCGCGACCGCCGGGCCCGCGATGGCCGGCAGCACCCAGGCGGCCGACAGCGCCGAGAACACCCGGGCGTGCCGCTCGGCGGGGTAGGCCCGGCCGACGACGACGAACAGCGCCACGTTCACCAGCCCGCCGCCGAAGCCCTGCACCAGCCGCCCGGCCACCAGCACCCACATCGCCGGGGCCAGGCCGGCCAGCAGCAGCCCCGCGCCGAACAGCGCGACGCCGGCGGCGACCGGGCCCGCCGGACCCGCGCGGTCGCACCACGCGCCGGCCAGCACCATGCCGACGATGCCGGTGGCCAGCGCGCCGCCGAACGCGAACCCGTAGAGGGCCAGGCCGTCCAGGGCGCGGGCCACGGTGGGCATCGCCGAGGTGATGGCGACCGCCTCGAAGGCGACCAGCGTGACCAGAGTCACCATACCGAACGTGAGCGCGCGTCTGTTCTCCACCGGCCGAACCTCGCACCTCAACAGGGCTTCAGGTCAAGTCCGGCGGATATTTCAACACTCGTTGACATTCGCCGCAGCGGGCCGTTGTACTGGAGTCATGAAGACTGTCATCGCCGGGGCCGGCCCGACCGGCCTGCTGCTGGCCGGGGACCTCGCCGCCGCCGGGGCCGACGTGACCGTGCTGGAGCGCCGGCGCGACGAGTCGAACCTCACCCGGGCCTTCGCGGTGCACGCACGCACCCTGGAGCAGTTCGACGCGCGCGGGATCGCCGAGGAGGTCCTCGCCACCGGGACGAAGGTGTCCGCGCTGCGGCTGTTCGGCCGGATCTCGCTCGACCTGGGCTCCCTGCCGTCGCGCTTCCCGTTCGTGCTCATCACGCCGCAGTACAACGTGGAGCGGATCCTGGAGCGGCGGGCGCTGAGCGCGGGCGTGCGCATCGTGCGCAGGGCCACGGTGGCCGGCGTGCGCCAGGACGACGGCGGCGTCGAGGTCGTCACCGAGGACGGCGGGCGGCACGAGGCCGACTTCGCCGTGGGCGCCGACGGGGTGCACAGCGGCGTGCGCCGGGCGCTCGGCCTCGACTTCCCCGGCAAGGCCGTGGTCCGCTCGCTCATGCTGGCCGACGTGCGGCTGGCCGAGCCGCCGCAGGAGGTGATCACGATCGCCGCGGTCGGCTCGGCGTTCGCCTTCGTGGCGCCGTTCGGCGACGGCTGGCACCGCGTCTTCGCCTGGAACCGCGAGCACCAGGTCCCGGACGACGCCCCGCTGGCGCTCGACGAGGTCCGCGAGACGGTCCGCCGGGCCTTCGGCACCGACTTCGGCATGGGCGAGTGCCGGTGGATGTCGCGCTTCCACAGCGACGAGCGTCAGGTCGAGCGGTACCGCACCGGCCGCGTCTTCCTGGCCGGCGACGCCGCCCACGTGCACTCGCCGGCCGGCGGGCAGGGCATGAACACGGGCCTGCAGGACGCGGCCAACCTGGGCTGGAAGCTCGCCGCCGCGGGCGCCGGCTGGGCGCCCGCCGGCCTGCTCGACTCCTACCAGGACGAGCGGCACTCGGTCGGCCGGCTCGTCCTGCGCACCAGCGGCGGCATCATCCGCCTGGCCCTGCTGCACTCCCGCGCCGCGCGGCTGGGCCGCGACGTGCTGGCCGGCCTGGCCCTGCACGTCCCGGCGGTGGCACACAAGGCCACCGGCACGATCTCCGGCCTCGGCATCGACTACCCGCACGCGCCCCGCCAGCCGGACGTGGACCTGGGCGGGACGCGCCTCTACGAGCTGCTGCGGGCCGGGCGGCACGTGCTGCTCGGGCCGGGGGCGCCGGACGGGTACGCGGACCGGTTGGTCTGTGCCCCGTCCGACCGTTACGTCCTGGTCCGGCCAGACGGCCACACCGCCTGGACGGGCACCGAGCGAGACGTCTCCGTCGCGCTCCGCGCGCATCTCGGCGCCCCCCGGTGATCCCCGACACCCTTCCCTTGACACGACAGCGCCGATCGATGTGTCATGCCGATCACGGAGCGGTTCTCGTTGGGTTGCCACCGCCCCGCAGACGACTTGGTTCGCTTGCGGACGGCGCACAACACGGGGACGACGGAACGCTTGCGAGACGTGCCGGGCCCCGCGCCGCCACGGGGGGCCCGGCACCCTCTCATGGCTTTTCCACCACGATGAACTGCCCCATCATGCCCTCGTCCTCGTGCCTGAGCACGTGGCAGTGGAACATGTAGGACGTGTTCGGGTCGGCGTAGTCGGCGAACCGGGCGATGATCCGGTACTGCTGCTTCGGGGCCAGGAACAGCGTGTCCTTCCACCCGCCCAGCTCCGGCGGCGGCGCGCCCCCATTCACGGCCAGCACCTGGAACTGCACGTCGTGGATGTGGAAGCTGTGCGGCGTGTCGTGCCCGTTGGCCACGTCCCACACCTCGACGGTGTCCTTGACGACGACGGCGTCGTTGCGGTGCATGTCCATCTTCCGTCCGTTGATCTTGCGCCCCTGGAACGTGAACGACCGGGTCTGCGCGGCACTGCCGGGGTCCAGCCGCGGCGTGGCGACCAGCGTCCCGGGCAGCGTGGCCGGCGTCAGGCGCGCCGCCGCCCGCAGCTGCAACACGTCGAACGCGTCCTGCCCGCCATTGAGCCTGCTGTCGAAGTCCCCGTCGATCGACCTGACGCTGCGCAGCGTGGCCCGCTCCCCCGGCCGCATCGAGACCACCACCTCGGCCCGCTCCCCGACCGACAGCCGGATGTGGTCGGTCGCGTGCGGCCGCTCGAGCAGCCCGCCGTCGGTCCCGACCAGCGCGAACTGCCGCTTGTCGGCGAACTGGAAGTTGTAGATGCGCGCCGTCGAGGCGTTCAGCAGGCGCAGGCGGACCAGCTCGGAGGGCACGTCGAGGTACGGCCCGGACGTCCCGTTCACCAGCAGCTCGTCCCCCAGCACCCCGATGTCGGAGCCGAACCGGCTGGACATGCTGAGCTGGTCGCCGTCGAACACCTTGTCCTGCACCATGACGGGCACGTCGTCGACGCCGTAGTCGTGCGGCAGGGCCCGCTGCGCCGGCTCGTCGTCGTCGACGATGAACATCCCGGCCAGCCCCCGGTAGACCTGGGTCTCCGTGCGTTCGCTCGGGTGGGGGTGGTACCACAGCGTCGCCGCCGGCTGGTCGACCGTCCACGCGGCCCGGTAGGACCCGCCGGCCGGGATCGGATGGTGCGGCCCGCCGTCCACCGCGGCCGGCAGGTGCATCCCGTGCCAGTGCACGGTCGTCGGCTCGGGCAGCGAGTTGTGCACGTCGACGACGACCTGCTCGCCGCGCGCGGCGCGCAGCGTCGGCCCGAGGTACGCCTCGTTGTACCCCCACGTGCGGGTGCCCGCCCCGTGCCCGAGATCGCTGTCCCCCGGCCGCGCCCGCAGCTCGAACACCCGCTTGCCGTCCCGGACCGTCGACGCCGCGAGCGGCGGCACCCGCAACGCCTGCCGGAAGTCCGCCGTCTTGTCCAGCGGCGGCCGCGCGAGGAACCACACGAGCGTCGCCACCCCGCCCCCGCAGCACAGCACGAGCAGCCCGAGCCCACCGAGCAGCCACTTACGCACGCCCCGACCTCCTACATGTAGTTCAGCTACATGTAGCCTCGCTGCCGCCACCCCGGCCCCGCCAGACCCGGCCGCCGAACCGGGGGAAACCTCAGGGTCTCCCCGGACCCCGCGCCCGCCGGGCCCGCCGATACTGGGGTGGTGGTAATCGCCGGCCCGATCGACGCCTATGTCACCTCGCTGCGCCGCGCCCTGCGCGGCCCCCGGTCCGCCAAGGCCGACCTGCTGGCCGAGGCCCGCGACGGCCTGACCGACGCCGCGGAGCACTACGAGTCCACGGGCCTGCCCCGCCTGGCCGCCGAACGCCTGGCCGTCTCGGACTTCGGCCCGGTGGCCGACCTCGCCCCGGAGTACCAGCGCGAGCTGGCCCTGACCCAGGCGCGGCGCACCGCCGTCCTGGTGGGCACCGCGGTCGCCGCCCAGTCCCTCGTCTCGGAGCTGGCCTGGCGCCGCGAGGCGACGTCGTGGACCTGGCAGCCGGACCACCTGTACACGCTGCTGGCCAACACGGTGGACTACGCGGCCTACGCGGTGGTGGCGGCCGCCCTGCTGGCCGCCCTGGCCTGCGGGATCGGCGCCCGCTACGTGACGGTGGGCCGCACCTTCGCCCGGGCGACGGGCATCGCGGCCATCTCCGTCGTGGCGTTCTTCATCGCGGGCAGCATCCTGTTGTCCGCTTTCAGCCCGGCGTGGACCTCCCACTCGGGCGCGGGCATCTCGGCCTGGCACGCGGTCGCCTCCGCGCTGACCATGACCCTGCCGGTGTGGATGACGGTGTCGGGGCTGCGCTGCGTGCGGGCGGCGGCCGCGTAACCGGGCCTTCAGGGCACCTGGTCCACGGTCCCGCGGGGCGTGGACGGGTTGCAGCGGCGGATGCGGGCCGCGGTCAGGCGGGAGCCCTCGACCAGGCCGTAGCGCTGGACCGCCTGCAGGCCGTAGTTGCTGCACGACGGCACCTGCCGGCACCTGGTGGGCAGATGCGGGGAGAGCCAGCGCTGGTAGCCGCGGATCGCCGCCATACCGGCCCGGCCCGGACCCGACGCGGCGCGCCTCGGCGGGCGGCTCGGGGCCGGCACGGCCATCAAGGACAGCAGCGAGGCGATCATGAACGGGCCGCAGTCGCAGGCGTTGCAGTCCCAGTCCGGGCCGCAGTCGCTGTCGCGACGGCGCCGATCGCTGCGGTTCTGCATTCGTCGCTGCCGCCGGTTCGCCAGCTTTTTCCCGATTCGCATGGCGGAAATTGTCGGCGCCGGGGCTCGCGGTGATCAAGGTTCCGGTCATGGTTCCGACCGACGGGTCGGTACGACAGAAACGCACCCGAATGGCCGACTTCGTGCGGGCGGCCGGGAACGTCCGGACGCTCCCGGACACCCGCACGAAGTCGAACAAACGAGTGCGTTGCCATGACCGTGCTTCGCGGGCCGGCGGGGCTGATCCGCCGGGCCGGGCTTACTTGGCCGCGATCTCCCCGGCGCCGCCGTGGAACTCGGTGCCCTGCGCGAACGCGGCGTCGAAACGCTGCGAGAGGGCGTCGAGCTGACCGAACTCGGCCTGGTGCGCGTTCTCGCTGCCCTCGGCGGCGAAGACGTGGTCGTCGACGCTGGCGTCGTGGCTGTAGTTGGTGAACTCGTCGGCCTCGTAGTGCACCGCGGGGGCCTGGGTGAACTCGACGTGCGTGCCGTGCTGGTAGTTCGTCGAGGTGTCAGCGTGGTGGTCGTTCTCGTACACGCCGAACTGGTTGTTGTAGTCGGCCTCGGAGCCGTTGGCCTGGTGCAGCTGGTCCAGCGCACCGTGCTCCTGACCCTCCGAGTACTGACCGTAGTCCACGTCGCCGTGCCCGCCGTCGTAACCCGCGTCGATGTCGCTCATGGTGTTCTCCTTGTGTGGGATCTGGTGTGTGGCCTTGCGATGCATCAAACGTTACGGGCGCGCCCGGGTCGCCGAATCCCGGAAACGTGCCACGCACCGATGCGGGCGTTCTGGCCGGAGGGTGCGCCGGGGTGCAAGACTTTCTTGCCGTGGACAGCGATACCTTCTGGTCGATCATCGACGGGTCCCGGGCCGCGGCCGGGGAGCAAGTCACGCCGGGCTTCGCCGAGCGGTTCACCGCCGCGCTGCGGGTGCGGCTGGCCACGCTCGGCAGGAGCGAGCTGCTGGACTTCGACGCGCACCGCACCCGGCTGCAGGCGCGGGCCAACTCCTCGGCGATGTGGGCGACGGGCCGGGTGGTGGCCCGCTACGCCGACGCCTTCGTCGACGGGCTGATCGCGCGGGGCCGGGAGCACTACGAGCGGGGGGTGCTGAGCCCGGACGACCTGGCCGACGACCCGGTGGTGCGGGCCGTGGCCGCGGGCGACCTCGCCGCGCACGAGCTCGCCCCGCGGGAGGTCGAGGACCTGGCCGAGGAGTTGTACGGCGACACCGACGACTATCCGATGCTGCTGCGCGCGCGGACCGGCCAGGTCGCCCCGCTGGTCGAGGACGACTGGGACGACGAGGACGACCAGGCCGTCCGCACCCACCTACCGAAGATCGCCGCGCTGTTCCTGCAGTGACCGGACGAGGTCCTCGATCCCGTTGGCCGTGATCTTCCTGGTCTGCTCGACCTCGTCCCCGAGCGCCTGGACGACGGTCCCGCCGCGGGCCAGCGGCATGGCGGCCCACGTGTCCGACCGCTCCGGCACGCCGGTCAGGTCGGCCGTCGTGATCAGCGTGGACAGCACGCGAGCGCCGTGCAGGATCGCGGGTCCGTCCGGGTGCGACGGGCCGACGGCGACGTCGGAGCGGTACCAGGGCCGGGTGTTTCGCACGATGCTCGTCGAGAGGCGCAGGTCGCCGCCGGGCTCGCCGTGGCGGCCGAGGACCGCCTCCTCGCGCCACGCGAGCGTGGCGCCGGCGGCGAGCGCGACCGTGGCCGCGTTGTGGTGCCGGCAGCGCGCGGCCGCCACGATCGGCTCGGGCAGGAACGCCAGGAACCCGCCCTCGGCCACCGTGGCGTGCACGGCCAGGCGCGACTGCGCCCCGTCGCGGCCGGGCAGGGCGATGCTCGCCGCGACCGTGCGCACCCACAGCTCGGCGCCCGGCCCGACCTCGATCTCCAGGCTCAGGTCGTCGCCGCCGAGCGGGCCGGCCGCCCCGCCGACGATGTGCACGCCGCACGGGCCGGTGCGCCGCGGCAGCAGCGGCGCCTCGCCCTTGAGCACGCGCAGCACCGACCGGTGCCCCTCCCGCTCGGCGACGATCCGGGCGGCCGCCCTCACGGGACCAGGCCGCGGATCCACTCCTGGACCGGCTTGGCCGCGCGGTCCTCGACCAGCGACAGGAACACCGTCGGCAGGTCGCCGCGGCGGGCCGCGGCGTCGCGCGCCATGACGCCGAGGTCGGCGCCGACCAGCGGGGCCAGGTCGGTCTTGTTGATCACGAGCAGGTCGGCGCCGGTGACGCCGGGACCGCCCTTGCGCGGCACCTTGTCGCCGCCGGCCACGTCGACCACGAAGATCTGCCGGTCGACCAGCCCGCGGCTGAACGTGGCGGTGAGGTTGTCCCCGCCGCTCTCGACCAGGATCACGTCGAGCGGGCCGAGGCTCTCCTCCAGCTCCTCGATCGCGTCGAGGTTGGCCGAGATGTCGTCGCGGATGGCGGTGTGCGGGCAGCAGCCGGTCTCCACCGCGCGGATGCGCTCGGCCGGCAGGACGCCGTTGCGCAGCAGGAAGTCAGCGTCCTCGGTGGTGTAGATGTCGTTGGTCACCACGGCCACCCGCAGGTCCTCGGACATGGCCCGGCACAGCGCCGCGACGAGCGCGGTCTTGCCCGACCCGACCGGGCCGCCGATGCCGATCCGCACCGCCCGCCGGGTGTCCGGCAAGGGGTTGTGGGGATCCTCGTGCGGATGGGGATGCGTGTGTTCGTGCTCAGCTTGCAAAGAGCCTTACCTCCCATGCGGCGTGGTCCTCGGCGGAGACGTCGAGCAGCGGCGCCGATGCCGCCGGCAGGTCCGCCGCGGGCCCACGGGCGTGTGTCGCGGCCTCCCGGGCCACCTCGTCGCACTCGTCGGCGAGCTCGGCGAGGAGGGCGTGGACGTGGTACGGGTCGAGGCCCAGCAGGCGGACCGCCGCGCTCGCCGGGCCGGAGATCGCGTGGTACGCGGCCAGCAGCGCCGCCTCCTCCGGGGTCAGCCCGGCCGCCCCGGCGGCGACGCCGAGCGCGATGGGCTGGCCGACCCGGGCGCGGGCGGCCCGGGCCACGTGCTCGCCCGGCCAGACCACCTGCGCGGCCCGGCACAGCGAGCGGCCCTGCCGGCGGGCGGCCAGGCGCAGCGCCGGCGAGGGGGTGCGGGCGTCGAGCTCCTCATCCAGCTCCTCGATCGCCTCGGGCCGGGCGCAGGCGGCGGCCGCGAACGCCGCCGCCACCAGGCCGCCGGTGCGCAGCCGGCCGCGCAGGAACGCGCGCAGCCCGTCGAGGTCGCGCACCCTGCCATGGGCGACGGCCGCCTCCAGGCCGGACGAGTGCGCGTGGCCGCCGGACGGGAACCGGCCGTCGGCCAGCAGCAGGAGTTGGGTAAAGGCTCGCATCTAGAACAGGAAGTACCGCTGGGCCATCGGCAGCTCGGTGACCGGGTCGGGCTCGACCACCTCACCGTCGATGCGGACCGTGAACGTGTCGGGCTCGACCTCGATGCGCGGCAGGGCGTCATTGCCGGGCATGTCGGCCTTGCCGCGGGAGCGGGTGCCGGCCACCGCGGCGAGGCGGCGGTGCAGGCCGAGCCGGTCGGCCAGTCCGTCGTCGATGGCGGCCTGGGCGACGAAGGCGAGGCTGGTGGCCGGGGCGGTCCTGCCGTACGCGCCGAACATCGGACGGGACAGGATCGGCTGCGGCGTGGGGATGGACGCGTTGGCGTCGCCCATCGCGCCCCACGCGATCGCCCCGCCCTTGACCACGACGTGCGGCCGCACCCCGAAGAACGCCGGGTCCCACAGCACCAGGTCGGCCAGCTTGCCGACGGCGACCGAGCCGACCTCGTGGTCGATGCCGGAGGCCACCGCCGGGCAGATGGTGTACTTCGCGACGTAGCGCTTCGCCCGCTCGTTGTCCGCCGGCCCGTCGCCGGGCAGCGGGCCCCGCCGCCGCTTCATGACGTGCGCGGTCTGCCAGGTGCGCAGTACGACCTCGCCCACCCGGCCCATCGCCTGGGAGTCCGAGCCGATGATCGAGATCGCGCCGAGGTCGTGCAGCAGGTCCTCCGCGGCCATCGTGGACGGCCGGATCCGGCTCTCCGCGAAGGCCAGGTCCTCGGGCACGCTCGGGTTGAGGTGGTGGCACACGATGAGCATGTCGAGGTGCTCACTGAGCGTGTTGCGGGTGTACGGCCGGGTCGGGTTGGTCGAGGACGGCAGCACGTTCGGGTGCGAGGCCACGGTGATGATGTCGGGGGCGTGGCCGCCGCCGGCGCCCTCGGTGTGGTACGCGTGGATGGACCGCCCGGCGATGGCGCGCAGGGTCTCCTCGACGAAGCCGGCCTCGTTGAGCGTGTCCGTGTGGATGTTCACCTGCACGCCCGAGGCGTCGGCGACCCGCAGGCAGGCGTCGATCGCCGCCGGGGTGGTCCCCCAGTCCTCGTGCAGCTTGAAGCCCCCGGCGCCCCCGCGCAGCTGCTCCCACATCGCCTCCTCGGAGACGGTGTTGCCCTTGCCCAGCAGCAGCACGTTGACCGGCCACGGGTCGAGCGCCTCGAGCATGCGGGCCAGGTGCCAGGCGCCCGGCGTGACGGTGGTCGCCTTGCTGCCCTCGGCCGGCCCGGTGCCGCCGCCGACGATCGTGGTGATGCCGCTGGCGAGCGCCTCCTCCAGGATCAGCGGGGCGATGAGGTGCACGTGGCAGTCGATGGCGCCGGCGGTGAGGATCCGGCCGTTGCCGGCGATGATCTCCGTGCCCGGGCCGATGACCAGCGCCGGGTCGACGCCGTCCATGATGTCGGGGTTGCCGGCCCGGCCGATGCCCACGATCCGCCCGTCGCGGATGCCGACGTCGGCCTTCACCACGCCCCAGTGGTCCAGGATGATCGCGCCGGTGATGACCGTGTCCGGTGCGCCCTCGGCCCGGGTGGCCCTCGACTGGCCCATCGACTCGCGGATCACCTTGCCGCCGCCGAAGACGGCCTCGTCGCCGCCCGCGCAGTGGTCCCGCTCGACCTCGATGAACAGGTCGGTGTCCGCGAGCCGGACCCGGTCGCCGGTGGTGGGGCCGTAGAGATTGGCGTACCGCCGCCGGTCGAGCTCGCTCACAACCGCCCTCCCGCCCTGCCGCGCAGGCCCGGCACGATGCGGTTGCCGGCCAGGGGCACCAGGGCGACCTCGCGGGCCACCCCGGGCTCGAACCGCACGGACGTGCCCGCGGGCACCCCGAGCCGGTGGCCCCAGGCGGCCTCGCGGTCGAAGTCGAGGGCCTCGTTGGCCTCGGCGAAGTGGTAGTGCGAGCCGACCTGCACCGGCCGGTCGCCGGTGTTGCGCACGGTCAGCGCCAGCTCCGGGCGGCCGGCGTTGATGAGCACCGGCCCGTCGCCGGGGATGATCTCGCCGGGGATCACGGGATCGGGTGGTGAACGGTCACGAGCTTGGTCCCGTCCGGGAACGTCGCCTCCACCTGCACCTCCGCCAGCATCTCGGGGACGCCCTCCAGGACGTCGTCGCGGCCGAGCACGTGCCGCCCGGCCTCCATCAGGTCCACCACGGTCCGCCCGTCGCGCGCGCCCTCCAGCAGGAACGCGGTGATGATCGCGACGGCCTCCGGATAGTTGAGCTTGAGCCCGCGGTCCTTGCGGCGTTGCGCCACGTCGGCGGCGACGTGGATCAGCAGGCGCTCCTGCTCATGGCGGGTGAGAAACAATGGTCACCTCATCGGGGGACGGTGAAGGCGGATGCTGCCACCT
The DNA here is from genome assembly GCF_040682015.1 of Dactylosporangium sp. NPDC051485. Classification (NCBI taxonomy): domain Bacteria; kingdom Bacillati; phylum Actinomycetota; class Actinomycetes; order Micromonosporales; family Micromonosporaceae; genus Dactylosporangium; species Dactylosporangium sp. NPDC051485. The sequence goes on along the minus strand of NZ_JBFAZW010000028.1, from coordinate 46,144 downwards.
TGATGTTTCACTCCGATTACCGTGCTGCGCAGCCGATCCTTACCGTGCTGCACCTTGCTGCGCAGCCGATCGGAGGCGGCGCACGGCCGGTTGGCGGCCGGATCGGCCCGCAACACGCGCGTGTTAGGCTCGCGACGCCCACTACCTGGAGAGTTGCGCATGACCAATCACCGGTCCGTCGTCATCAACGGGGATCTCGGCAGCGGCAAGTCAACGGTCTCCGTCGAGCTGGCGAGCCGGCTCGGCCTGCGCCGCATCAGCGTCGGCGACATGTATCGGGAGATGGCCCAGCGCCGCGGCATGACCGCTCTGCAGCTGAATCTGCACGCTGAGCTCGACGACGCGATCGACAGCGCGGTGGACAACCTGCAGAGCGAGATCGCGAGCTCCGGCGAGCAGCTCATCGTCGACAGCCGCCTGGCCTGGTTCTTCTTCCACGAGGCCTTCAAGGTCCACCTCATCACCGAGCCGAACGAGGCCGCCCGCCGGGTGCTGGGCCGCCCGCACAGCGAGGTGGAGAACTACGCCTCGCTGGAGGAGGCGAGGAAGAACCTGCACAGCCGCAGCGAGAGCGAGCGGATGCGGTTCCTGACCCGCTACGGCGCGGACAAGTATCGGCTGCGCAACTACGACCTCGTCGCCGACAGCACCCGGGCCAACCCGACCCAGGTGGTCGACGCCGTCCAGGCCGCCTTCGAGGGCCGCCTCGGGGCCGAGATCCTGCGCGAGCGGGCGCCGCTGCTGCTGCTCGACCCGATGCGCATCTACCCGACCCGCACGATCGACTACGCCGACGAGACGCTCGCCCAGGAGTTGGCCGGGGCCGGCCCCGCGGACCTGGAGCCGCTCGCCATCGGCCACAGCGGCCAGGACTACTACGTGATCGACGGCCACCGCCGGCTGAGCGCGGCCGTGCAGAACGGCCTGCACCTCGTCCCGGGCCTGTTGCTCGCGGAGAGCGAGGAGCCGGTCACCAACCGGCTCAGCGCCAACGACTACTTCCGGGCCCACGTGACGCCCGAGGTGATCGAGGCGTGGGAGCGGGTCCACCACACCGAGCTACACAGCCCGTCTGAGGTGCACGCCGGTCAGCAGTGAGTAGCGGTACTCAGGCGGCCGGGCCCCGGCCGCCCGAGACTCTTCTCATGACCGCACCCGTGCCGCAGCAGAAGACCACCGGGGCCTTCTTCATCCAGTCCGCCCTGTCGTTCGGCATCTCCATCGTCGGCGTCGGGGCGGGCATCGCCTACCTGCCCGTCGACGCCTGGATGCGGGCGTTCCTGGGGCTGGGCCTGCTCTACACCGTGACGTCGGCGTTCACACTGGCCAAGGTCATCCGCGACCAGCAGGAGTCGGCGACGGTCGTGCAGCGCGTCGACCAGGCCCGCCTGGACCGCATCCTGACCGAGCACGACCCCTTCCGGGGCTAGCCTCCTGCCGGGCGGCCTCCGGCCTCCTACCTGGCCGCCTCCTGCCGGGCGACCCCTCGCCGGGCCGCCTCTTGCCTAGCGGTTCTCGCCGGGCGGTTCACACCGGGTCGCCTCCTGCCGGGCGTTCTTGCCGGCGGTTCTTGCAGGGTGTCGCTCGCCGCGTCGGCCCGTCGGGCGTGAAGTGGGCCGCCTCCTGCCGCGCGTTCTTGCCGGCGGTTCTTGCTGGGCGGCCTCCTGGCGGCGGCGCTTACTGGGCGGCTGACAGGCCGTTGACCTGCACGACGACGTGCTCGGCGGCGGCCACCGCCTCGGCCGCGACCATGACCTCGATCGCGGCCAGGGGCTCGGCCGCGGCGAGGGTCTCCATGGCGCTGCGCCGGCCGATCCGGGCGGGCCGGCGCTTCTTCGCCAGCCCGAGCAGGGGCGCCCCGGCCACGAAGAGCAGCGCTCCGGCGCCGATCAGGGCCAGCGGAAGCCAGGCCGAGTCGGCGATCGCCTCGCCGCCGAAGTGGCCCAGCAGCGCCCCGTAGGAGGCCCACAGCGTCGCCGCGAGCACGTCGTAGGTGGCGAAGCGGCGGGTCGAGATGCCGTTGCGGCCCGCATACACCGCGGTGATCATCCGCCCGGCCGGCACGAACCGGCAGAACAGCACGGCCAGGAAGATGTGCCGCTGCATCGCCTCGTTGAGCTTGGCGGCCACCTTCGCGGCCCGGCGGGGCAGCGTCCGCTGGGCCCGGTTGCGGCGGGCGAGCCGCCGGCCGACGAGGAACGCGAGCAGGTCGCCGGCGACCACACCGGCGACGCCCGAGAGCACGAGAAGGAGCAGTTGGGCGTGACCCGAGGCGGAGAGGATGCCGCCGCCGATCATGAGGGCCTGCGCGGGGACGACCGGGATGAAGGCGTCGATGGTGAGCAGCACGAGCACCGTGGCATAGAGCACAGCGGGCGCGGACACCAGGTCCAGCACCTCGCTCACCATCTCGGACACACCATGGTCCAGCCCCCAACCCTGCGAAACGGCTTTCCCCGCCGACCATGGCAACACGGTCGCACCGGATCGCATGCCCAACTCGCCACGATTGTGTCCCGCATCTCCCCCGAAATGCCTGAGAAACGCAGGGGTTAGCAGGCGAAGGTCACCCGACGATCTCGTGGAAGTAACACCAACGCCAGACCTCACCCGGTTCGATCGACTGCATCACCGGATGGTGGGTCACCAGGAAGTGTTGCGTGGCGTGCCGGCGCGGCGACGAGTCGCAACAGGCCACGTGGCCGCAGGTCAGGCACTGCCGCAGGTGTACCCAGTCGGTGAACCCGCCCTCCAGGCACTCCGGGCAGCCTTCCACCACCGGCGGCTCCAGCTTCTCGGCCGACTCCAGATGCGTGCAGGTCACAGATCCCCCCGCTCGAGCAGTGACTCTTCCAGGTCCATGTCGCGCTGCGCCTGCCGCAGCGTCTCCTCCGGGATGCGCCCGGTGTCGCGCGCCGTGCGGAACACCTCACGCTCGGCATTCAGCATCTCGCGGCGCAGCCGGGCGTAGGCGGCGGACGGCGTTTCCCGGTCCGCCCGGCCCAGCCGCTCCCACGCCAGGTTGGAGCGGCTCTGCGCCACCTGCCGCAGCCGCTCGACCACGCCCTCGGGGGCGTCTCCGGCCATCTCCTCCAGGCGCTCCTTGCCGGCCCGGGACGCCTCGTGCTGCACCGAGGCCTCGGCCAGCGCGTCCTCCTTCTCGTCGTCCGGCGGGACCTTCAGCCAGCGGGCGACGGTGGGGAGGGTGGCCCCCTGCAGTACCAACGTGGCCACAATGACCCCGAATGCCAGGATCACGAAGAGACCTCGCGGATACGACTCGTCGTCGGCGAGGCGCACGGGCAGCGAGAGCGCGGCGGCCAGGGTGACCGCGCCTCGCATGCCGGCCCACGAGATCACCGCCGGGGCAGCCAGCGGCGGGGATGGGTCGCGGCGGCGGACGCGCGGGATGAGCCGGGTGAGGTACGTCGTCGGGAACAGCCACGCGATCCGCGCCACGATCACCACGCCGACCACGGCGGCCAGGGCGCCCATGGTGAACGCGAACGAGCGCTCCACGTTCGCGACGAGGCTGCGCAGCTGCAGGCCCACCAGGAGGAAGACGACGCCCTCGAGCAGGAACTTCACCATCCGCCAGAAGGCGTCCATCTGCAGCCGGGAGCCGGCGGACATCAGGGTCGGCATCCGGTGCCCGAGCGACAGGCCGCAGACCACGACCGCGACGACCCCGGAGGCGTGCACCGCCTCGGCCGGCAGGAACACCACCCATGGCGTGAGCAAGGACACGGCGTTGTCGATGAGCGGGCTGCTGATCCGTTTGTGCACGAAGCCGATGAGCAGGCCGCCGGCCACGCCGAAGGCGACCCCGCCGACGACCGCGATCGACGCCTGGCTGGCGATCGACCAGCCGTCGACCGCCTCGCCGACCGCCGCGGCCACCGCGACCCGGAGCGTGACCAGGGCGCTCGCGTCGTTGATGAGGCTCTCGCCCTCCAGCACGGTGACCACGCGGCGCGGCAGGCCGATGCGGCGGGCGACCGCCGTGGCCGCCACCGCGTCGGGCGGGGCGACGACCGCGCCCAACGCGAGGCAGGCGGCCAGCGGTACCGCCGGGAGCAGCGCATGCAGCGTGAACCCCACGGCCGCCGTGGTGAACAGCACCAGCCCGACCGCCAGGAGCAGGATCGGGCGCAGGTTGAACTTGAACGCGGGCACCGAGGTCTCCAGCGCCGCGACGTAGAGGATCGGCGGCAGGATGCCGGTGAGCACCACCTCGGGGTCGAGCTCGATCTCCAGCAGCCCCGGCACGAACGAGACGACGATGCCGACGACGACCAGCAGGATCGGCGACAGCACACCGATGCGGCGGGCGGCCACCGAGGTGGCGACCACGACCGCGATCAGTCCGACGACGTTATCAAGCCCGTGCACGCGCGAAGCTTATCCACGCATTGTTTCGTGCGCGCGGGGCCTGCTGGCGGCCGGCCGGTCCGCCCCCGGGCGACCGGCACGTGCGAAAGCCGGGCCGAGCCTGAAAGACTGCAACCCGCACATGCACAGCGCCGTCAGGTAGGGGAGGATCGTCCTCATGTATGCCGCACGGCAAATACCTGGGCCCCATGGGCGGGTCTAGGCATGGCTGATATCAGCACGACCATGGATCTTCGCAGCCGACGGATCGGACCGTTCGCCGGCGAGCGGATCCGCGTGCTGCTGGTCGAGGACGATCCGGGCGACGCGTTCCTGGTCCGCGAGCTGCTCGCGGAGGCCGACGCCCCCTTCGACGTGGACATCGCGCAGACGATGCGGGAGGCCCGGCCGTACTTCCGCGACGTGCACTGCATCCTGCTCGACCTGGGCCTGCCCGACGCCAGCGGCCTGGACGGCCTGCGCCAGGTGCTGCAGCACGTGGCCGGCGCCGCCGTCTGCGTGCTCACCGGGCTGGAGGACGAGCACCTGGGCACCGCCGCGGTCGCCGAGGGCGCGCAGGACTACCTGGTCAAGGGCACCGTGGACGGGGCCGGGCTGTCGCGCGCGGTGCGGTACGCGGTCGAGCGCAAGCGCGCCGACGAGCAGGCCCGCCTGCTGCGCGAGTCCGAGCTGCGCCAGGCCGAGTCGGCCCGCCTGGAGCGCGGCCTGCTCCCCCAGCCGCTGATGCGCGACGTGGCCGCCGAGCTGTACTCCATCTACCGGCCCGGCCGCGACCGCGCCCTGCTCGGCGGGGACTTCTTCGATGCCATCGGGGTCGACGGCGCCCGCCTGCACCTGCTCATCGGCGACGTGTGCGGCCACGGCGTGGACGAGGCGCCGCTGGGCGTGGCCCTGCGGGTGGCCTGGCGGGCCCTGGTGCTGGCCGGCGTGCCCGAGGAGCAGGTGCTGGACTCCCTGGAGCAGGTGCTCGTCGCCGAGCGGCGCACCGACGAGCTCTTCGCGACCGTCGCGGTGGCCACCGTCGACCTGGCCGCCGGCACCGCCCGCATCCGCCTGGCCGGGCACCCGCCGCCGATCCTGATCCGCGGCGGCCGGGCCGAGCCGTGCATCGTCGACCCCGGGCTGGTGCTGGGCGTCGTGCCAGGCATGCCGCGACCGGCGGCCGAGATCAGGCTGGGCACCAACGACGACTGGGCGCTGCTGCTGTACACCGACGGGCTCATCGAGGGCGCGGCCGGCCCCGACGCCCGGGCCGGCGAGCGCCTCGGCATCGACGGGCTGTGCCGGGTGCTGCAGGAGCCCCACCGGACCGCGGCGCGGGACCTGCCCGGCTGGCTGGCGCTGCAGGCCGAGGCGCACAACGGCGGCCCGGTGCCCGACGACATCGCCGTGCTCCTGCTGACCCCGTCGAGGACGTCATGACCCCAGCCCCCTGGTCGCTGTGGCGGCGCATCATCGCGCTGTGCGCGATCGTCGCCGGTCTGCTCGGCCTCATCGCGGTGAGCGCCACGATCACCGCCGCGGCCAACCGCACCGACACCAACCAGGTGATGGACCGCTTCACGCCGGCCGTCGTCAATGCCGAGCGGCTGTACTCCCAGCTGTTGCGCCAGCAGTCCAGCGTCCGGACGTACGCGTTGACCGGCAAGGAGTCCGACCTCGATGGCTACCGCGACAGCCAGGCGCAGGAGGCGCAGATCCTGGCGGAGACCCAGCGGCTCGTCGGGGACGACCCGGCCCTCGCCGAGGCATTGCGGCAGGTGGCGGCGGGCACGGCGGCGTACCGCAGCCAGATCACGGAACCGCTGATCCAGCAGACGCGATCCAGCGGCGTGGACCCGGAGCTGGCCGCGCCCACGGACAGCTCGCGCGCCGTCTACACCGAAGCCGTCAACCGCATCAACCGCCTGTCGCAGCAGATCATCGTCCGCCGGGACGTGGTCGCCAGCGAAGTGCGCCAGACCGGCAACGTGCTCATCCTCCTGCTGGTCTTCGCCGCCGTGGTCGTGGTGGTGGCCGGCGCGATGCTCGCGCTGCTCATGCGCCGCCTCGTCACCCGGCCGGTGACCAGCCTGGCGGCCGAGGTGCGGCGGGTGGCGGCGGGCGACTACGACCACGAGATCCACAGCCTCGGCCCGCCGGAGCTGGCCGACCTCGCCGGCGACGTCGACACCATGCGCCGCCGGATCAACGCCGAGCTCACCGACGTCCAGGAGGCCCGCCGCCAGGTGGAGGAGGCCAACCGGATGCTCGAGCAGCAGGCGGCGGAGCTGACCCGCTCCAACCGGGACCTCGAGCAGTTCGCCTACGTGGCCAGCCACGACCTGCAGGAGCCGCTTCGCAAGGTCGCCAGTTTCTGCCAGCTCCTGCAGCGGCGGTACTCCGGGCAGCTCGACGACCGCGCGGACCAGTACATCGGCTTCGCCGTCGACGGGGCCCAGCGCATGCAGCGGCTCATCAACGACCTGCTCGCGTTCTCCCGCATCGGCCGGCTGACCAACGGCTTCACCGAGGTCGACCTCAACAAGGTGGTCCTCGACGCCGCCGCCCAGTTCGACGCCCAGCGCGAGGCCACCGGCGCCGAGATCATCTTCACCGACCTCCCGGCCGTGCGCGGCGAGGAACCCCTCCTCGGCGCCCTCTTCGGCAACCTCATCGGCAACGCCATCAAGTTCCGCCGCCCCGACGTCCCCCCGCGGATCGTCATCGACAGTCACCGCACGGACACCGACGAGGTCGAGGTCACCGTCGAGGACAACGGCATCGGCATCGAGCCCGAGTTCGCGGACAAGGTCTTCGTGATCTTCCAGCGGCTCCACGCCAAGGAGACGTACCCGGGCACCGGCATAGGCCTGGCCATCGCAAAGAAGATCGTCGAATACCATGGCGGCCGGATCTGGATCGACCCCGCGCAGCGCGAGGGTACGCTGTTCCGGTTTACGCTCCCCATTTTTACGCCCCCCGTTGTTGTCACGCCCCCTGTTCCAGCCGTCGTGTCAGAGGAGTCCGCTTCATGAGCGCACCCGTGGAAGCATCCCTGCCGATCGAGGTGCTGCTCGTCGAAGACGACCCGGGCGATGTCCTCATGACGCAGGAGGCGTTCGAGGAGCACAAGGTCCGCAACAAGCTCAACGTGGTGCAGGACGGCGAGGAGGCCCTGGCCTACCTGCGGCGCGAGGGCCGGTTCGCCGACGCCACCCGGCCGGACCTCATCCTGCTGGACCTCAACCTGCCGCGGGTGGACGGCCGGGAGGTGCTGCAGGTCATCAAGGAGGACCAGAACCTGCGCCGAATCCCGGTGGTGGTGCTGACCACCTCGCAGGCGGACGAGGACATCCTGCGCAGCTACTCGCTGCACGCGAACGCCTACGTGACCAAGCCGGTCGACTTCGACAGCTTCATCGCCGTGGTACGCCAGATCGACGAGTTCTTCGTGAGCGTCGTCAAGCTGCCGCCGCGCGGATAGATCCGGACACCGCTGGTCTCCGGATCTATCCGTCTCATCACGATTGAGCGCCGCAGACCGCCGCTACGCGGGCAGCTGGGCGACCTTCGCCAGCAGCAGCGCCTCGGCCGTGCACACCCGCTCGAACTCGCCGAGGTGCAGGCTCTCGTTCGGCCCGTGCGCCCCGGTCTCCGGGTCCTCGACCCCGGTGACGAGAATCGCCGCCTTCGGGAACAGGTCCTGGAACGTGGCGATGAAGGGAATCGAACCGCCGATGCCCATGTCCACCGGAACGGCACCGTTCCAGGCCGCCGTGAAGGCCTCCCGCGCCGCCTCGTACGCCGGCCCGGTGGCATCGATCTGACAGGGCTCCCCGAGCTGCTCGAGCTCGATGGTCACCTTGGCCCCCCAGGGCGCGTGCCGGTTCAGGTGCTCCACCAGCGCGTCGTACACCTGCTGCGCCGAGTCCCCGGGCGCGATCCGCACGCTGAACTTCGCCTTCGCCGCCGGCACCAGCGCATTGGGCGCCCCGGACGTCGGGGGCGCGTCGATGCCGAGAATCGAGATCGCGGGCCGCGTCCACAGCCGCTCGACCAGCCGCCCGCTGCCGATGAACTGCACCCCGTCGAGCATCCCGGCCTCTTCCCGGAACCGCTCCTCGGGATAGTCCAGCGGCGCCGAGGGCGTGCGGAGCAGCCCCTCCACGGCAACGTCCCCGTTGTCGTCGTGCAGGCTGGCAATGAGCCGCGAGAGCGTGATCAGCGCATCGGGGACCGCCCCGCCGAACATCCCGCTGTGCACGGCCTGCTCCAGCACCCGCACCTCGACGAACCCGTTCACGATCCCGCGCAGTCCGGTGGTGAGCGCCGGCTGCCCGATGTCCCAGTTCCCGGAGTCCGCGATGACGATGACGTCGGCCGCGAGATCGTCGCGGTACTCCCGCAGCAGATCCTCGAGCGACTCCGACCCGTACTCCTCTTCGCCCTCGATGAACACGACCACCCCGACCGGCAGGTCGTCCCCGAAGGCCCGCAGCGCCGCGATGTGCGCCATGACCCCGGCCTTGTCATCGGCCACGCCACGCCCGTACAGCCGCCCGTCCCGCTCGACGGCCACGAAGGGGTCACTCAGCCACTGCTGAAGATCCCCCACCGGCTGTACGTCATGATGCGCGTACAACAGCACGGTAGGCGCCCCGGGCGGCGCGGGCCGACGCCCGATAACCGCGGGCTGCCCACCCTGACGCACGATCCGCACGTCCGGCACCCCAGCCCCGCGCAGCAGCTCCGCCACGGCCTCGGCCGACCGCTCCACGTGACTGTGATCAAACCCGGCAAACGCAATCCCCGGGATCTGCACCAGCCGTTCCAGATCCGCACGCACGCCCGGCATCTCCCGCCGGATCGCGGCACGGAGTTCTTCCTCGGTTCGCACTGTCATACGCAGAACTTACTGCGCAGGCTCCCCGAACATACCGTCCGCCCCATTTCCGGCCGCAACGAGCGACAAGCCCCCGCCACCCCTTCGCCCCGGTCCACCCGCCCCCGGGTCACCCATTCTCGGGTCACCCACTCACAGATCGCCCGCTCCCGGGGTTTACCCGCCCTCGGAATTACCAGCTCCCGGATCGCCCGCGCTCCAAACTGCCCACTCTCATATCGCCGCTCTCGAAATTGCCCGCGTCCAGGTCGCCCGTTTCGGTTGCCTGTTTTCCAGTCGTCCGCTTTCGAGTCACTTGCTCTGGGTCGCCCGTTCCCGGGTCACCCAACGACAATCGCCCAACCGCGCGCGGACCCGGCGGGCGTCGCCGGCGCCCGGGCGCGCCCCCACAGCCGGGCTACTGGGCGGGCCCACAGCCGGGGTTACCGGGCGGGCCCAGCGATGGGCCCGTAGTCCCGGTTCCCTGAGGCCGGCCGGCTCCTACGACTCCGCGGTACGGCCTTCCTCTCCCTCCGATCCGTTGCCGCGCATCCAGCCGCGCATGCGACCGGCCCCGGCGCCGACCCAGCCCCCGACGTCCACGGCGCCGTCGCCGAGCTTGCGCAGCAGCGACACCAGCGGGTCCTGCGACCGGCTGAACGCCTCCCGGTACGAGGCCGCCGCCGCCTTGATCTCCTCGCTCACCGACGCGTTGCCGTCGTCGTCGCGCCGCGGGTAGTCGCCGGAGAGGATCCGCTGATACTCCCCGCTGTCGATCCAGGCCCGCACCTCGGCCGCCCGCGCCACGGGCATCGGGTGCGAGCGGGCCGTCACCATCCGGATCTTGATCAGGCTGTCGCGCAGGTCCCCGGCCCGGTCGAACTCGGCCGCCTGCTCCAGGAACGCGGTGGTGTCGACCTCGGACAGGTCACCGCCGCCGGCCAGCTTCATCGCGAGCCGCAGCGACGCCGCCGGGTCCTGGCATGCGAGCAGCCCGGCCCGGTCCGCCGACAGCTCGGCCTTGCGCCACCACTCCATCAGCGCCGCGACGATCGCCCGCAGGACTATCGAGCCGACCGGCAGCCAGGCCAGCCGCACCGCCCAGTCGGTCAGGATCATGACCATCGTCCGGTACACCGCGTGCCCGCTGATCAGGTGCCCGAGCTCGTGCCCGAGCAGGCACCGCAGCTCCTCGTCGTCGAGCAGCTCCACGGCTCCGGAGTTGACCACGATGAACGGCTTCGACATGCCGATGCACATGCCGTTGATCGACCGGTCCTGCTGCACGAACAGCTCGGGCAGCTCGGCCACGTCCAGCGAGGCGCCGACCTCCGCCAGCAGCCGATGGACCCGCGGGTACTGCCGGTGGTCGACGCGAATCGCGTTGCCGAGGAACTGCAGCCGCCAGGCGCGCTCGTTCCACAGCGCGTGCAGCGACTTCAGCACGTCGTCGAAGCCGCGCAGCTCCCGCAGCGCGACCAGTGCTCCCCGGTCGGCCGGATGCTCCCAGGCCCGCGAACTAATCCCCGTCAGCACGACCCGCCGCCGCACCGGAGAATTCCCGCTCTGCGCCTCGTCGGTGCTCATCCGCTCCGCTCCTCCCCGTCCGGGCCCTTCTCCGGATCGTCCTCCAGTGTCGCTCCGGCCGTCCACCCGCTCGGGCCGATGACGTACTCAATTTCCGGGTCATGCGGCTCCGCCGGATCCCCGTCCACCAGCACATCGACGGCGGCAGGGGTCCTGTCCTCGGCGAAGTGCCCGTCCTCGGACGCCATCCAGCGCATCCACTCCTCGCGCAGCGCCTCGCCGTCCCGCCCGACCCCGCGCCGCAACCGCAGCTCACGAGGCGCGTGGACCAGCACGCTGAGCGTCAGGTCGGGCCGCATCCCCACCGAGGCGCTGCCCACGCCCTCGACGACCAGCACGTCCGGCGGCTCGATGCTCGTCCACTCGTCTCCGAGTCGTTCCCGCGCCCAGTCGTACCGCCGATATGCCCCCGCCTCCCCGCGCCGGAACGGCTCGAACACCCACTCCCGCAGCCGCTGCTGCCAGATGAGCAGCTTCGACCACCCGTCGAGGTAGTCGTCCGTGTGCAGCACGGCCACCCGCCGGCGCGCGCCCAGCTCCGCCGCCAGCCGCCGGGCGAACGTCGTCTTCCCCGAACCGGCCCGCCCGTCGATCCCGACGAGCCGCACGGCGCCCAGTCGCGCCGGCCGCGCCAGCACCAGCTCTGCGAGCTCCCGATATGTCCCTTGCACCGTGCCCCCGTCTCTATACGTGCACCATCGCTGCACGGCGACCGTCCCGGCCCACGTCGTACCCCGCGGGTCGATCGGCGTCGCCGAACTCACCCGCAGTACGAATGGCTCATCATCTTCATCATCTCCCGACCGTGATCGTCGGCAGCCCTTCCGGAGCGCCCCCCTCGATGAGCCGCCACAGGGCGTCGGTATCGAGGTGCTCCTCCACCAGGTCGCCGAGCACGTCGACGGTCCGCTCCCGCAGGGCCGCGAACGAGGTGTCCGGCGCCACCTCGAAGCCCGTGCGCCCGGCGAGCCGGGCCGCCTCGGTCAGGAACGCCCGCCGGAACCGGTCCGACTCGAAGGCCCCGTGCCAGTGTGTGCCGAACACGTTGCCCGCGATCGCGCCCTCCCCGGTCCCGTCCGGCAGCCTGATCAGCGGCCGTTCGGCGCCGCGGACGACCTGGCCGTGATGGATCTCGTAGCCCTGGACGGGCACCCCGTCGAACGCCGTCCCCTTCGGCAGGGCCAGCGTCTTGCGCGCCGCGAACGCGATGTCCACCGGCAGCAACCCCAGCCCCGAGACCGTCCCGCGCCCGCTCTCCACCTCGTCGTCGATGCGCTCGGCCAGCATCTGGAACCCGCCGCAGATCCCCAGCAGCGGCCGCCCCGCCTTGGCGTGCCGGACGATCGCGTCGGCCAGGCCGCGCTCGCGCAACCACCCGAGGTCGTCCACGGTGGACTTGCTGCCGGGCACCACCACGAGGTCGACGTCGGCCAGGTCGGCGGGCTCCACCGTCAGCCGGACCTGCACGCCCGGCTCACACGCGAGTGCCTCGGCGTCGGTGGCGTTGGACAGCCGCGGCAGCCGGATCACGGCCACCCGCAGCCATTGACTGCCCCGCGCCGGCGCCGGCCGCCCCAGCACCCGCCCGTCGTAGGCGAGCGAGTCCTCGGCGTCCAGCCACAGGTCGTACGACCACGGCAGCACCCCGAACGTGGGCCTCCCCGTCAGCTGGGTGAGCGAATCCACCCCCGGCCGCAGCAGCCCCGCGTCGCCCCGGAACTTGTTGATGACGAACCCGCTGACCAGCGCCTGGTCCTCGGCGTCGAGCAGCGCCACCGTGCCGAACAGCGCCGCGAACACCCCGCCCCGGTCAATGTCCCCCACCACGATCACCGGAAGGTCGGCGGCCCGCGCCAGCCCCATGTTGGCCAGGTCCATCGCCCGCAGGTTGATCTCCGCCGGGCTGCCCGCCCCCTCGCAGATCACCACGTCGTGACGGCGCCGCAGCTCCTCGAGTGTGTCCAGCACCGTCGCCCGGAGCCGGTCCTTGATCTCGGCGTAGTTCGCCGCGCCGATGTGCCCGACCGCCTGCCCGAGGACGATGACCTGGCTGCGGCGGTCCGAGCCCGGCTTCAGCAGCACCGGGTTGAAGCGAACGCTCGGCGCCAGCCCGCATGCGACCGCCTGCAGCGCCTGCGCGCGCCCGATCTCGCCCCCGGTGCCGTCCGGCTCGATCGCGACGGCCGAGTTGTTCGACATGTTCTGCGCCTTGAACGGCGCGACGTTGACTCCTTGCCGGTGCAGCCACCGGCAGATGCCCGCCGTCAGCAGACTCTTGCCCGCATCCGACGTGGTTCCCGCGACGAGCAGACCACCCTTGCCTCTCACGCCGCCCATTTTGCCGCGGGGGTACGACACGAATTTCGGCCGACCCCGAAACGTGCTTGCAGCGCTACCCTCCGCAACTCAATCGCCACCCGCCCCGAAACTGTCACAACCCCCCCGGTACGTTCGCCGCATGAATCTCTCGGCTGGCACGCGAGCGGACGCCACCGGCATCCTGCTGGGTGCCGCACTCGACGCGATCTTCGGCGATCCGCGCAGGTGGCACCCGGTGGCCGGGTTCGGCCGGTTCGCCGGCGGCCTGGAGCGGCGCCTGTATGCCGACGACCGCCGGGCCGGCGCCCGGTTTGCCGCGGTCGCCGTCGGGGCGCCCGTGGCCGCGGCGGCCGCCTGCGCGTGGCTCACCCGGCGCCATCCCGTGGCCCGCACCGCCCTGATGGCCGCCGCGACCTGGTCCGCGCTGGGTGGCACGAGCCTCGCCCGCGAGGGACGCGTCATGGCCGGCCGCCTGGCCGCGGGCGACCTGCCCGGGGCCCGCGACCAGCTGCCCAACCTGTGCGGCCGCGACCCGGCCACGCTGGAGGCCCCCGAGCTGGCCCGCGCCACCGTGGAGTCGCTGGCCGAGAACACCTCCGACGCCGTTGTCGCCCCGCTGTTCTGGGCGGCCGTGGCGGGCGTGCCCGGCATCGTCGGATACCGCGCGATCAACACGCTCGACGCCATGGTCGGGCACAGATCGGATCGGTACCGCAGGTTCGGCACGGCCAGCGCCCGCCTCGACGACGCGGCCAACCTCGCCCCGTCGCGGTTCACCGCCGCACTCACGGTCGCCGCGGCCCCGCTCGTCGGCGGCCGCCCGTCCGAGGCGCTGCGGATCTGGCTGCGCGACGGTTCCCGTCACCCGAGCCCGAACTCGGGCCAGTGCGAGGCGGCCGCGGCCGGCGCGCTGGGCATCCGGCTCGGCGGTCGCAACGTCTACGGCTCGCGGGTCGAGGAGCGTCCGCACCTGGGTGACGGCGCTCCGCCGGCCCCGGCCGACGTGCGCCGCGCCGCCACGCTCTCGCTCGCGGTCGGCACCGCCGCGGCGGTGCTGGCCGCCGGCGCCCGCCTGCTCATCGCCCGGTGCCGCCGAAAACGGTAGGCCTGCCCCGGACAGGCGCCTTCACCACGCCGAGTAACGAACCCATCGACAGGACGAATCAGCAGGAAGGGAGGGCAGAACCATCGACGGCCTTTGGCATCGCCTAGCAAGCAGATGGCGCAAAAACAAGAGCTTGTCTCCTATCCGCCGCCGACTTAGTTTGCTGTCGTGCAGGTCACGCTCCTCCCCGTTCTGGCACCGCTTCGCGAGTTCCGTCGCGACGATGTGCATTCGCCTGTGCTCGATGAGTTCATGGGTGGGCTGGGAGTCGGCTACAGCTACGGGCCACCGTTCGGTCAGCGGCTCGTCACCTGGGCCGACCTGCAGCGCATGGAGCTTCCCCGCCGCATGCTGCGCCGACAGGCCGCCTACAACCTCGACGCACGACTCGGTGCCGTTGGCGTCCACGGCCAGCCACCGGCGCTCATGCTCACCTTCGAAGGCATCGCCTCCACCCTCCTACTGGCGGAGGGCCTCTGGGCCGGCCTGGAGCGCTCCGTCCCCGGCGAACTCGTCGTCGGGGTCCCGGCACGAGACGTCGTCATCGTCACCGGCTCCCACTCCCCGCCCGGCCTCGCCAAGGTCCGGCGCGCCGTGGAACGGATCTTCTTCGCCGGCGACCGCCACCTGCTGTCGCGGAAGCTGCTGGTGCGGCGCCGAGGCATCTGGGAGCCGTACACGCCGGCCCAGGCCCGCACCCCCGAGGCCACGTTCTGACCGACGCCCCGCCGGCCCAGCTGAACAGCCGGGCGGGCACGCAGCCGGGCGGGCACGCAGCCGGCCGCGCGCCCAGGCGGCGCCCGTCGCCCGCGGGCCATCCTGCTGGCCGGACCGCCGACGAGGCTCACGCCGGCAGCATCGACGCCGACCTGCACCCCAATCAGCCGGCCCGCGCCCCCGCCGCGCAGCGCAGAGCTGCCTCCGCGCCTTCTGGAGCAGGCCCTCGCACAGCCTGTAACTGACACCGCGCGGGCCGGGATCGACTCGGCGGCGCGCAGGACGAAGGTCGTGGTCGTCACGACGTTCGAGGCCGACGAGAACGTGTTCACGGCGCTGCAGGCCGGCGCCGCCGGGTTTGTGCTCAAGGACGCCGAGCCGGCCGAGCTGATCCGGGCCATCCGGGTCGTGGCGGGCGGTGAGGCACTGCTGTCCCCGTCCGTGACCCGGCGGGTCATCGCGCGGTTCGGTGGGGACGGCGGCGCGCCGGTCGCCGTCGGTCAGCTCACCGAGCGGGAGCGGGAGGTGGTCGCCTGGGTCGCTACCGGGCGGTCCAACGACGAGATCCGCCGCCGAGCTTGCGGTCAGCCCGGCGACGATCCGCACCCACGTCGGCCGGGCGATGCTCAAGCTCAACGCGCGGGACAGGGCCCAGCTCGCGGTCTTCGCCATCCGAGCCGGCCTCACCGTCGAGTAGCCGAACCCGCCGCACCATCGCATACCGCTGCACCACGTCGGACGGCCGGCAGCGGGCGGGTACCCAGATCTGCGTACGCCGGGGTACCCGATCAATCGCCCGCCAGCTCGGCCGCGATCCGTTGCAGCACCTCGACGGCCGGTTCGCCGGTGGTGCGGGCGTGGTCGAGCAGGATCAGGGCGGCCAGGTTCGTCATTCCGGTGAAGGCCCGGCCCACGTCCGCGACCGTGTCCTCCTCGCCGATCATCTGCTGCAGGTACCCGCTGCGCGTACCCGCGTCCTGCGGCGCCTGGAACAGCAGGGTCAGCACGCCGATGGCGTTGCGGGTGTCCTCGCGGCGACGAGCATCCATAACCACAAGAAATAGCATCAACCTCCTATCGTTCACGGCATGACGATCGACGAAGGCTCGGTCGCCGGCCGGAACTCACGAGCGGCGGACGTCTGTTTCGCGGAGTTCGGGTAGCGGCACGGTCGAGCAGACGCCGCGCCAGCCGCGGTCGAGCAGACATCATCCTGAACGACCGGAGCACCTTCGCCGACGACGGACCCGCGGCCCAGCACGATCAGCTGGACGCGCAAGGTCGACGTCCTCGACGCCGTGCGCAACATCAGCTTCGATGCCGGCCCCGACGCGGTCGACGTCGCGATCTGCGCCGACAGCCATCGGCTCGCCCCGCCGACATCGAGGCGCTGGCGATGGAGATCGAGCGGGTGGTCGTCGAGAACTTCTTCGGCGGGGGCTGTCGAAACGGCGGAGGGTCGTACGACGCAGGGGTGAAGGCGCACGCGCGCCCCTGACGAAGGAGATACCGCGATGTCGTTCCAGGCCTACCTCGACGCGCTGGAGACCAAGACCGGCAAGACCCCCCGTGAGCTGCTCGTGCTCGCCGCCGAGCGCGGCCTCGAAGGTCCCGCGACCAAGGCCGCCCCGGTGGTGGACTGGCTGCGCGACGACTACGGCGTCGGCCGCGGCCACGCGATGGCGCTGCTGCACGTCATCAAGCATGGCCCGCGGATCTCCGCCAAGCACGTCGGCGCGACCGGGACCCACCGCGACGAGTCCGACACGCTCTGGCTCGACGGCAAGAGCTCCAGGCCGAAGGCGTGACCGCAATCGCAGCGCCGGCGCCCGGCCAGGGTGGCGAGCGCCGGCCTCAATTGCATATTCAGAGCTACCGCGATGTCCGCCGTGGTCCAGACCGTAACTCCCGTGGCCTCACCGTCCGCGGACGGTCGCGGTCTCCCTGGCGGTTGCCGCACCGCCCGCCCCAGAGCTAGGTCTTGTCGGTGTTTGTCGATATGCCGGCCGCGAAGCTTTCGTGAATGCTGGATGGGTGCTGACCGCCGAGGGCCGCGAAGTGGCCGCCCGAGCCACCGCCGACCTGGAAGCCTTCTTCGGCCCGGGCTGGCGGGCCCGCGCCGAGGCCCGGCCGGCGTCCGAGCGCCCGGCCTGGCCGGCGACGTTCGTCGAGCTGGTCACGCTGTGGGCCAGCCTGCGCATCCTGATACAGCAAGGCGTCCAGGGCATCTCGAAGCTGCGGGCCAACCTGTCCCGCAACGCGACCCGCGACGAATACCGCCACGGCACCCTTCAGGCCCGCCTGGCCACCCAGGCGCTGCTGGCCGGGACCCGCCCGATCCTGGAACCCCCGATCGGCGACATCCGCCTGAACGACCTCCTGCTGGAGCTGCGAGGTCTGAACCCGGCCGGCCCGGCGACCACCCGCCGCCTGATCCGCGCCGTAGAGCTGAAGGCCAAGCAGACCCGCGACTCCACCGCGGTATGGGTCTGGATCGAGGACGCCGGCGCCCTGCCCGAATTCCCGCGGGTCGACATCCTGGCCGAGGACCTGGACCGAGTCTTCACCGCGTGGCCGCACCTGCTGGGCGTGGTCCTGTCGACCCTGACCCCGCACACCGCCGACACCACCGAACGCTTCGAGCGCGGCATCTCCTACACCAGACACCTGCCGGACACCCGCCACCGCCACACCGTCATCGCCCACCGCCCGGCCCTGCCGGAGCACCGCTTCGAGCTGATCCACCACCTCTGCGCCGAGGAACCGGCCTGGCTCGACGCCGCCCTCCCCCTCCTACAGGTCCCGGGCGGCCTGCCGTCGCTGCTGACGCGGCGGAACCCGGCCCGATAGACGCCCACGCCGCCAGGGGGACCGCGACCACAGGCGGAGGGTGAGGCCACGGGAGTTACGGTCCGGACCACGGCGGACATCGCGGTAGCTCTCAAAATTTTGCGGCGCCGCGGACCTTGCCTGGCCCGCGGCGCCTTGGTGGTGCGGGGTCAGACGCTGGAGGCGAACGCGATGCTGAAGTCGCTCTTGTCCGGGGCGCCCGTGTTGGTGAAGCAGGCGACCGGGACGACGGCGTCGCTGCCGGCGGCGAGCCACACGGCGGCGATCGTGCAGTAGGCGGGGCCGTCGCCGATGGCGGTCAGGTGGGACGTCGTCGCCTTCTGGTGCAGGACGGGGAACTTCACCGTGTACGTGCCGGTGCCGGACGGGCTCCAGCCGTTCGGGCCGACGCCGAGCGGGTACGAGTAGTTGGTCGGGGTGCCGGGGAACGGGGTGGCCAGGTAGCCGAAGTACTTCGGCGGGGCGAACGAGGCGTAGACCGAGCGCTCGCGGTGGTAGGACGCGGTGAAGTCGCTGGCGGTCGGGGCGCCGGTGGCAGGGTCGAAGCAGGCGACGTAGACGATCACGTCGGTGCCCGAGATGCCCCAGCGCAGGATCTTGCAGCGGCGGGCCATGGCGTTGGGCTGCTGGGCGGTCACCTGGACGTTGCCGGACAGCACGCCGGCGGTGCCCACGCCGGCGAAGCGGACGCTGTACACGCCGAGGGACAGGCCGGTGACGACGACCGGTGAGCCGGTGGAGTTGTACGACTGGGCGAGGGCGCCGGAGACGACCCGGACCGAGGAGTACGAGCCGACGCCGGCCGGCAGGACGCCCGAGCTCACCGTCCACAGCACCGTGAACGGCGTGTCGGCCGGGACGCCGCCCGGCTTGAAGCAGGCCACGTCGACAAGTTCGTCGAGGCCGGAACTGCCCCAGCCGACGCTCTCGCAGAAGCGGCCGTCGGCGGCGACCGCGGTGACGTGGACGTTGCCGGCGGTGCCCGAGGCGACGTTGGGGAAGCGGACCAGGAACCGTCCGGTGGCGACCTTGGCACCGGTGGCGACCGGGCCGGGGGCCCAGCTGCCGTACTGGTACCCCGGGTTCAGCGCCGTCCAGGCCGGCACCGTAGGGTTGTCGACCAGGGCGAACCCGAACCGGTCGGCGGTGGCGGCCGCGGCCGGCGAGCCGCTGGTCAGCAGCGTTGCCGCCACCATGGCGCTGGCGGCGGCAGCGAGCAGGCGGAGACGAAGCGTCATCGGCACTCCAATCGAGTTAGATCGATGAATGCCAATACTGTGCAACGCGCGGAGCCAAGGTCACAGTCACATTGGCGACGCCTCCTGGACGGGTCACGCGTTGCTGTTGAGGTACGCGAGGACGGCGAGGACGCGGCGATGCCCGCTGTCGGTGGGTGCCAGGCCGAGTTTGCTGAAGATGTTGCCGATGTGCTTGTGAACGGCGTTGTCGGTGATGACCAGCCGCGCGCCGATGGTGGCGTTGTCGTGCCCTTGCGCCATGAGGGCGAGGATCTCGCGCTCCCGGCGGGTGAGCGCGGCGATCGGGTCGCCACGGTGGGCCAGGAGTTGCGCGACGACCTCCGGGTCGAGCGAGGTGCCGCCGGAGGCGACCCGGGTGAGCGCCTCGGCGAACTCGTCGACCCGGCTGACCCGGTCCTTGAGCAGGTAGCCGACCCCATTCGGGGTGGCGAGCAGCTGCGAGGCGTAGACCGGCTCGACGTACTGCGACAGCACCAGCACCGGCAGGCCGGGATGGTCGCGGCGGGCCTGTAGCGCCGCGCGGATGCCCTCGTCGCGGAACGACGGCGGCAGCCGGACGTCGACGATCGTGACGTCGGGGCGGTGGGTCCGCACCGCGGCGAGGAACGACTCGACATCGGCGGCGACGGCCGCCACCTCGAATCCCTTGACGCGCAACAGCAGCTCCAGCCCGGTGGACAGCAGGACGTTGTCCTCGGCGATCACCACCCGCACGGCAGATCCACGGTGATCTCGGTCGGCCCGCCGGCCGGGCTGGCGACGGCGAGGGTGCCGTCGAGCGCCTCGGCGCGCCGGCGGATGCCGGTCAGCCCGGTGCCGTGGTGCTCGCCGGCGCCGCCGACCCCGTCGTCGCGGACCGCGATGGACAGCCGGTCGCCGGTCCGGCGCACCCGGACGGCGGCGCGGGCGGCGTGGCTGTGCTTGGCGACGTTGGTGAGCGCCTCGGTCACCGCGAAGTACGCCACCGCCTCCACCGCCGCCGGGACCTGGCCGAGCTCGCCCATGTCCACGTCGACCGGCACGCCTCCGCGGACGGCCATCATCTGCAGCGCCCCGGCCAGGCCGTGGTCGGCCAGGATCGGCGGATAGATGGTCCGGATCACCGCGCGCAGCTCGGTCATGGCCTCCTCGGCGCCCTCGTGTGCCTCCCGCAGCAGCTCGGAAACCGCGTCCGACCGGTCCAGCGGGTCCGGCCGGCCAGCCAGCTCTTGCCGTGCCACCGCCAGCCGCATGGCGATGGCCACCAGCCGCGCCTGCGTGCCGTCGTGCAGGTCGCGCTCGATGCGGCGCAGCTCCGCGCCGTGCGCCTCCAGCGCGTCGGCCCGGGTGCGGGTCAGCACCACGACCCGCTCGGCGAGCCGGTCGGCCGGCGCCGGTGCCAGCATGGCGAGCGTGACCCGGGCGTGTGCGTCGGCCAGCGGCGGGAAGAGGCTCCACGCCAGCGCCGCCAGGACCGTCACCTGTGCCAGGCCGAGTGCCACCGCCGTGCCCCATCCGTGCACCGGCACGTCGAGGAGCAGGCTCGGCGGGTCGTCTGCGGGGAACGCCCACCACAGCGCGACCACCGCGGCCGCGAAGACGAGGTTGCCCAGGCACAGCAGCGCGAATGCGCCGGCCGTCACCGCGACCGCCACGTGCACCGGCAGCCAGCCCAGCAGCCGCCGCAGCCGGGTCGGCTGCGTCTCGACCGGCGCCCCGCGCAGGCGGGCGGCACGGCGGCGATGCCACCGCGCCCACGACCCGCTCAGCGTGGGGTGGCACAGCAACGGCAATGCGACGACCGACGCCACGGCGGTGCACAACGCGCCGAGGAGATACGCCGCCCCGCGTCCCGCCAGCACCCACCGCCGCCTCATGCCTAGGTCATATCAGGCGGTACGGCACGGCAGCACTACAGTGCGCTGTACCGTTTCTCCGGCACTGAGCGGTATGGGGAACAGCCACCGCGCGTTCCTACCGTTTCCGCCATGAGATCTGCAACCCTGCGAGTCGCGTTCACGCTGACCGCTGTCGCGGCGGTCCTGACGTCCGTGACGGTGGCCTACGCCGGCAGCTCCCCGCGACCGGACACGCCCCTGCGGGAGGTCCCCCGTCTGCAACAGGACATCGACGCGATCCACACGCTCGGCATCACCGGCGCCCAGGCCCGCCTGGTCACGCCCGACGGCCGTGACCAGACCGCCACCAGCGGCGTCGCCGACCTGACCACCGGCGGCCCGGTGCCGGTGGACGGCCACTTCCGCATCGCCAGCGCCGGCAAGACGTTCGTGGCCACGGTCATCCTGCAGCTGATCGGCGAAGGCCGACTCGCCCTCGACGACACGGTGGAGCGCCGGCTGCCCGGCGTCGTGCGCGGCAACGGCAACGACGGGCGCCGCATCACCATCCGGCAGCTCCTGCAGCACACCAGCGGCATCCACGACGACTTCCCCGACATCTACTCCACCGAGGCCGACTTCTACCAGCACCGCTACGACGTCGACACGCCCGAGCAACTGGTCGCCCGGGCCATGCGGCACGAGCCGGACTTCGTCCCCGGCACGGCGTGGCGCTACAGCACCACCGGCTACATCCTGCTCGACATGATCATCGAGCGGACCACCGGGCAGCCGTGGTTCGAGGAGGTCCGCCGCCGCATCGTCCAGCCGCTCGGCCTCACCGAGACCTCGTGGCCGGGCCTCTCGCCGACGATGCCAAGCCCGTACGCCCACGCCTACCAGCCATTCGAGTCCGGCGCGCCGGTCGACGTCACCGACCATGTCGTGATCGACCCGGAGGGCGCGATCGTCTCCACCACCCGCGACCTCAACCGGTTCTTCCGCGGGTTGTTCGGCGGCCGGCTGCTACGGCCGGCACAGCTGGCCCAGATGACCCGGACCATCCCGGTCGACCCGGAGCTGGAGAAGATCATGCCCGGCGCCCGCTACGGCCTCGGCCTGTTCCAGCGCCCGCTGCCCTGCGGCGGCACCTACTGGAGCCACCCGGGCGGCGATGCCGGCTACATCACCGACAACGGCGTCACCACCGACGGCCGGCGCAGCGTGGTGCTGTCCGTGTCGAGCGTGCTCGGCAACGAGCAGGACGACTTCGTGCGGCAGCAGCGTGCGGCAGACACGCTGGTCGGCCACGCCCTGTGCCGGCGCGCCTGACCCGCGCAACCACCGATGGCGCCCGGCACCCGCCGGGCGCCATGCTTCGACGTTCTATCCGCCATCGGTGAGTTCTGTATGCGCGGCCAGCTCGGCGACCAGGGACTGTAGGCGCCGGTGGATCGGGTCGGTGCGCGCGGGATGCCATGCGATGACGGTGTCTGCGTGGTCGTCGGTGATCGGTACGAAGGCGACGCCGCTGCGGCGGATGCTCCTGGCGGAGCGCGCGAGCCGGGTCACTCCGACACCGGCGGCAACGAGGCCGAGGAGATTGGAGACGCCCGCCGCGCGTTGAACGACCCGCGGCGCGAAGCCGGCGGCGGCGAAGTCCTGGTCGTACTTCTGGTGCCAGGGCGGCCAGGATTCGCGCGGAGTGAGCACCCAGTCTTCGTCGGCCAGCTCCGCCAGGCGCAGGTCGCCCCGGGTGGCGAGCGGGTGGCCTGCCGGCAGCACGGCGCAGACGGGCTCGGTGGTGATCGTCGCGGTGAGGAGATCAGGGACGAGCGGCGGGCGGGTGAGGGCTGCGTCGTACCGCCCGTCGCGCAGGCCGGCCACCAGCTCAGCGATCGGCGTGTCATGGGTGGCCAGCGTGACGCCGGGCAGTTGTTGCCGGATGGCGCGCACGATGGGCGGCAGCATGTAGTTGGCGGTGGAGGACAGGAATGCCAGCTCGAGGTGGCCGGCTTCGCCGGTGGCGGCCCGGTGCGCCACCGCGATGGCGACCTCGGTGAGCGCCAGCACGTTGCGGGCCTCGGGAAGGAACGCTTTTCCTGCCGGGGTGAGGCGCGTGCCGCGGGTGTCGCGGTCGAGCAGCCGGATTCCGAGCCGGCGTTCCAGCGTGCCGATCTGCTGTGACAACGACTGCTGCGCGATGTGCAGGTGCGCGGCGGCGCGGGTGAAGCTCAAATGCTCCGCCACGGCCACGAAGTAGCGCAGTTGACGCAACTCAACTGTCACAGGCTGAAACTGTAGCCGCTGCCGGAAGGCTGTGTTGGCCGTCGCCGTACGCGTCACGAAAGGCTTGGCGAAGACCGGTCGTCACCGGTCGGACGGCACCGGAAGGGCAAAATCATGCGGCAGACGGCACGGGTGTGGTTGATCACGGGATGTTCGGCCGGCTTCGGCCGGGAACTGGCGCTGACGGCGTTGACCGCCGGGGACTCAGTGATGGCTACCGCCCGTGATCCCCATCGGCTGGACGAACTCGTCCGGGCCGGCGGCGACCGACTACGAACGGCGGCCCTGGACGTCACGGACGAACGACAGGTGGCCGGCGCAATAGCGCAGACAGTTGCGGAGTTCGGTCGTATCGACGTGGTCGTCAACAATGCCGGGCATGGCAGCGTCGGCGCCGTCGAAGAGCTGGAACTGGCCGAGCTTCGCGCGCTGATGGAGGTGATGTTCTTCGGCGCGGTCGCGGTGACCAAGGCGGCGCTGCCTCACCTTCGCGCCCAGGGCAGCGGAACGATCGTGCAGATGAGCTCAATGGGCGGGCAGCTGAGCATGCCCGGCTTCGGCGCGTACTGCGCGGCCAAGTTCGCGCTCGAAGGCCTATCCGAGGCGCTGGCGGCCGAGGTCAAGCCTTTCGGCATCCGAGTGTTGATAGTCGAGCCGGGCGCATTCCGCACCGAGTTCGGTGGCCGTCGGATGCACCGCTCCCGAATCATCGACGCCTACACCGGCTCCACCGGCCCCACCCGAGCGGCGGTCGATGCCATGCACGGAACCCAGCCGGGTGATCCCGGCAGAGCCGCCCGCGCCATCCTGGAGGTACTCGACCATCCTGAGCCGCCGCTGCGGCTTGCGCTTGGCAACGATGCCGTGGACCTCATCGCAGCCCACCATGAGCTGCTGCGCACCGATCTGGCCCGATGGGAAAAGCTCAGTCGGGCAACGGACCTGGAAGATGTCACGCACTGACCGGGCTGTGCGCGCAGCATGCACTCCGCGCCGGGCGTTCAAGCGCCTCGGCGCCCTCCCGGCGACTGGGTACCGCCGCGTGACTGCTGGTCGGGTGCGATGCGAGGGGCTTAGCGTGGGATGGCGAGCTCGACCTCACGTCCGGCCACGGACGACACGGTGACGCCGGTCCGCTTGAATCCGACCTTCTCGTACATCGCCTCGGCCCGCGCGTTGTCCTCGTGCACATAGAGCCGCACGCGCTCGATGTGCGGCTCCGGCAGCGCCCACGACCACTCCAGCGCGGCCCGGAAGAGCGCCTCGGCAAGCCCGCTGCCACGCGCCTCGGGCCGCACGAACACCGCCACGACATGCGTCTGCGCGACCTGCGGCGTGTCGCCGAAGAAGTCCTGTACGCCGGGCAGCTCGACCACCACGGTCACGGTTCCCAGCCACCGCGCGTCCGCGTCCTCGCCGACAAACTGCCGCACGGTCTTCCCCTCGGCCGCACCCGCCGCGCGCCCCTGCCAGAACTCGTCCGGCATCGCGGCGGCCCGCTCGTACGTCTCGAGAAAGGCGATCGACGCGGCCGGATCCCGCAGCGCGGCGAGCCGGATCTCCTTGGCCAACGGCCAGTCCTCGGCCCGAACGGCTCTGATGGTGTGCGTCATCGCGACATCCTGGCACCCGACCGGACGACGCTGTAACCGGATTTCCACGAGCTCGACACAAGATCCGCAAGCCCGAACCGCCGCGCCGCGCCTGCTCGACCGGCGTGGGGCCGCTCGACATTGACGGCGGACTTACTCTTTGGGCATGCCGGACCGCCTCGCTGGCCCATTGGCCGAGTTCGCTGCGCTGCGACGGGAGATCGACCGTCGCGCGGTCGCTCAGCAGCAGATCTTTGTCTTGCAGGTGCTGAGCGCCGGCGCCTTGTTCGTCATCGCGTTCTGGCACGTGTCGTGGGCGCCGTGGCTGCTGATAGTTCCGTTCAGCAGTTGCCTGCTGTGCACTGCATCCGCCGCGCAGGCCGCGGCGATCGCCACCATCATCGAGTACATCCGTGACGTGCTCGAACCCACGATCGAGGGGCTCGGGTGGGAGAGGTACCGGCAGCAGGTTCCGTACCCGTTCCCGTTTCCCCGATCGTCGCACCCCAACCTGCTGCTGTTCGGCGAGGTTCCCGGCCTGGCACTGGTCCTGGGCCTGAAACCGCTTTTCCTCGACGGGGGCGAGGTGCCGGTGCCCGGATACCTCGCGGCGTGGCTCGTCGGGGTGCTGGTCACGGTCTACAGCGGCAACCTGGCGTGGACCTCAACGACCGGGACGTTCGTCCCACGTCGTCGCACACCGCAGGCGGAGCCGGCCCCGGCATCGCAGGAACAGCCGGAAACCTGAACCTGGCTCAGGTTGAGCGACGTCGGAGGTCATCCGATACGGTGCGCAGCACCCGCCGGGTCTTCTCCAGTGCGGCGAGCTTCTCTTCTATTTCCCCCAGGCGGGTGTCGACCAACTGGCGCAGCGGCTCGCTCGGCTGGAGTTGGCCTTCGCTGCCGATGAAGGGAAGGATCTCCCTGACTTCTTCGAGGTTGAACCCTGCGTTGATCAGGCAGCGGATCCGCACGACCTCGCGGACGGCGCGGTCCGGGAAGTCGCGGTAGCGGTTCGGGCCTCGGATCGAGGTGAGCAGACCCGCTCGGTCGTAGTGCCGGAGCGACCAGGTGTTGACACCGGTACGTTGGGCAAGTTCACCAATGATCACGTCCGCTCCCGGTCCATTGGCTTGACCTTGATACTGGTGTCAAAGCTTACCGTCTGGACATGCCGACCAGATCCGCGAACCCGTCGCCGAGCGTCGTCACCCGAGTCTCGATCCTCGCCCTCAGCATCACGTTCGTCGTGGGTACTGACACCTTCCTCGTCGCTCCGCTGCTGCCTACGCTGTCGCACGAGTACCATGTCAGCACCGAGATGTCCGGGTGGCTGGTCAGTTCCTACTCCATCGGCTATGCGGCTTTCGCGCTGGTGGCCGGGCCAATCTCGGATCTGACGAACCGGAAGACCGTCATCATCGCGGGTCTCGCCGCTTTCGCGTTGTGTACTGCGGCCTGTGGGCTGGCGCCGAACTTCTGGACGATGGTCGCGCTCCGGGCGTTCGCCGGGATCGCGGCGTCACTCGTCGTGCCGCAGATCTGGGCGACGATTCCCGCCGTGGTGCCGGCCGAGCGGGTGCTGTCCGCAATGGGGTACGGGGCGGCCGGCTTGTCCATCGCCCAGGTGGTTGGCGTACCGACCGGCAGCATCCTGGCCGCGACGAGTTGGCGCCTACCCTTCGTTGTGCTCGGCGCCGTGTCGGTGGTCGTCACCGCGGCAGTGGTCGCTTGGTTCCCATCGGTACCGGCGGCCGCGGACGGTACCGGCGGCATCCTGTCCTCCTATCGTGGCGTCCTCGGCGTGCCGCGAGCGAGGTGGTACCTGGTCGGATACCTCGTATTCGGGGTCGGTCTCTACACCGTATTCACCTTCATCGGAACCTGGTACACCCTCGCCTTCGGACTCTCGGTGGCCCAGATCGGCCTCGCGATCATCGGGCTCGGTGCGGGCAACGCAATCGGATCGATCGTCGGCAGCCGCCTCGCCAAGCGGCTCGGACTGTCCCGCTCGGTACTCGTCGGTGGCTGCGCCCTTGCGGTGCTGTGTGTCATGCTGCCGTTCGCGCCGGACCTGGCCACGGCCGAGGTCATGCTCGTGCTGATCTTCCTGGTGGGCGGATTCGTGTTTCCCGTACTCATGACGGTCATGCAGTCGCTGACCACCACCGCGCGCGGCGCGGTCGCATCACTGACGAACGCGGCGCTGTACACAGCGGCGAGCATCGGCGGCGCCATCTCAGGCATCCTGTTCACCACGTTCCACGGGTTCTACGGCGTCGCCTTCCTCAGCGCGGTCGCGTACGCGACCGCGCTGCTGTTGTACCTCCGTGGCGGATTGCTCACAGCCTTCACGCAGACCCGGACAGCCGCCACGAGCGCGGAACCGTGGGGATCGATGGCGTCGCCGGCTCAACGGCAGATCGGCAGTACGGAACGACGAGGGCGCGGGGGCAGTCCATCACCCAGCTCGGCGGCCGCGGCGACGATTTACGACGACCAACCAGATGCCGACGATGACCGCCACTAACCCAACCCCCGCACCGATCGCTATCACTATGTCGGCGTAATGACCGTCTTTGGCCGTCTGGGCGAGCATCTCGGGAGTGGCATCCTGCGCTGGCATCCATGCATAACTGAGGCTGGCGCACAGCACACACGAGCCCAAGGTGCCCAGGCCGATCAAGGCCCAGCCCAACTCGCCTCGCCAGCCGACCCAGCCGGCCCGGGCGAGCCATCGCGGCGTATCCACGGGATCATGGTCGTGAACTCGCTTCCACCGGTCAAGCGTCCGAACACCGGACTCCCTCGATGCGAACGAGGCCAGCACAACCGTGGCGAGCACCTCCTGCCAGCGATGCAGCAGGAGGCTGCTGGCGAGATGGACCAGGCCCTCGGCGACCCCGACGAGGACGGCCCGGCGTGAACGCGTTGCTGTCTCGGTTGCTGTCACGCCTGTCCGGGCCTACGAACGGGCGGCGGGCGGCGGGCGGCGGGCGGCGCGAAACGCTGGTGGATTCTGGTGCGCCCGGTAGGACTCGAACCTACGACCTTGGGATTAGAAGTCCCCTGCTCTATCCACTGAGCTACGAGCGCGCACGTCGTCGCACAGGCTACCGCCATCCCGGGCCGAATTGGTTGCGGGGAGCCGGATTGCCGTGATGAAGGACAGCACGCCGTAGGGTGGGCAGGCAAGCGGGTTGGCGGCGGGCGGCCGTTGATCGCCCCGGACGGCCGGCCCGCCGCCGTCCTCAGACGCCCGCGGGGACGCGGCTACGCGGCCCCTTGCGGCCACGCGGAGGGCGCACGGTTCCCTCCTCCTCCGCGGGGTCCGAGGAGTCCTCGGCCTCCTCCGGCTCGTCCTGTTCCTGCCCGGCGGCCAGGGCCTCGAGCTCGGCCGCCAGCTCCTCGTCGGTGCGCTCGAACTCGGCCCCCGCCTCGTCCAGCGCGGCCAGCACGTCGCCGGCGAACGGGTCGTCCTCCTCGACGATCGTCACGTACCCGCCGAGGTCCTCGTCGTAGGCCCGCCGCCGCGGCAGCCCGTTGATCTCGTCGGCCGGCGCGGTCGGCGTCTCCCCGATGCGCGCCTCCGCCAGCTCGTCGTCGATCGCGCTCGTCAGCGTGTGGGGCTTGACCCGCGCGAACTTCGCCCGCCCGCGTGACAGGTCGTGCCCCACCGACTGCGCGTCGAGCTCGTAGCTGACCCGCCGCACGTGGTCCTCGGTCTCCCAGTCGCGGCTGTACAGCCGGCCGGTCACGATCACCGGATCCCCGACCTGCACGCTGCGTGCGACGTTCTCGGCCAGCTGCCGCCAGCAGTTCACCCGCACCCGCAGGCTGTCCCCGTCGATCCACCGCTCTCCGGCCCGGTCGTACCGCCGCGACGTCGACGCCACCTTGAAGTGCGCCACGAGCGCCTGGCTGTCCACGATCCGCCGACAGTCCGGCGCGTTGAGCACGTTCCCGACGATGGTCACCATGGTCTCGAACACCTGCTGCTCCCTCCACTGCTCGGTTTCGCTCGGCACGAAGCCTGCGCGAAACGGCGCTCCCGCCGCTCGGCCCGACCCCCGAACCTGTGGATAACTCGGTGCTTGTGGACGGGGTCGCGCGAACCCCGATGATCTGCTACGCCCAGGCCGATGACCTGCGACAACGCAAAAGCCCGCCGCGGGTGGAAAGAAAGATCAAGTTCAGAAATTTCCGAGCTACCGCGATGTCCGCGGTGGTCCGGGCCGTAACTCCCGTGGCCTCACCCTCCGCGTGCAGCCGCGGTCCCCCTGGCGGCGAGCCCCCGCCCACAAAAGCGCGGCCTAGGCGACGGCGAGCAGCTTCGAGGCCTCGCGGGTCATCGTCTCGACCACCTCGGCGGCGGGCAGGATCGACGTCACCAGGCCCACGCCCTGGCCGGCCAGCAGCGCCATCTCCTCCAGGTCGCCGGTGGTCGCCCCGCGCATCGGCACGAGGTCGGAGAAGCGGTGCATCGGCACCCGCCGGCCGCCGAGCACGGTCTCGCCGACGACCGGCAGCGGGGTGTCCGGGATGTCGGCCTCGCGCCCGGCCCACTCCCGCACGATCCGGTTGCGCAGCACGCGCATCGGGTTGAACTGCGGCGTGTCCAGGCCGAAGATCGACGTGCTGACCGTGTCCTCGGCGCCCGCCGCGACGAGACGGTCCTTGTACCCCTGGTGCGCCGCCGACTCGGCCGTGGCCACAAACCGGGTGCCGACCCAGACCCCGTCCGCGCCGAGCATCAGCGCGGCGGCCATTCCGCGGCCGTCGGCGATGCCGCCCGAGGCGAGCACGAGCGCCGGGGCGACCGCGTCGGCAACCAGCGGTACCAGGGCGAACAACGGAAGGGTCGAGGCGTTGTGGCCGCCGGCCTCCAGCCCCTGCGCCACCACGCCGTCGACGCCGTCCCCGATCGCGCGGCGGGCCGCGTCGACGGAGCCCACCTGCTCGAAGACCTTGACGCCGGCGGCGTGCAGGCGGTCGATCCAGGCCCGCGGCGGGTGGCCCCAGTGGAAGGAGGCGGCCGCGACGCCCGCCGCGCACACCGCGTCGATCTGCTCGTCGGTGGCGAAGATGGTGATGAGGTTGACGCTGAACGGCCGGTCGGTGCCCGCTCGGATCCCGGCGATGGTCTCGGTGAGCGCGGGGGCGGGCATCAGCCCGGCGCCGAGCGAGCCCAGGGCGCCGGCGTTGCTGACGGCGACGGCCAGGTCGCGGGTCATGCCGACGAACGCCATGCCGGCCTGGGCGATCGGCGTGGACAGGCCGAACGCGTCGGTGAAACGGGTCCTCATGCACCTCACGGTGTCGGAACCCCGATGAAACCATGTTGCCCGTAGCGCACCCGGACGTTGCATTGCGCGCAAGGACGCCAAGCCGACAGAAGGGGTGTAGCCGTGCACTGGTCGACGCGCGAGGCCGCACCCAGGGAGCAGTTCGCGTATTGGCGGGAGCTGATCTGCGCCGCCTTCCTCGCGCTGACGCCGGAGTCGGACCTGCGCGGCGGCTTCACCGGCGACGTGACCCAGTGGCCACTCGGCGCGCTGCACCTGGCCCGGATCACCTCCCAGCGGCAGACCGTGCGCCGGACCCGGGCCGACATCGAGCGCTCGCCGGTGCGCGGCTACTACGCCAACCTCCAGGTTCGTGGCACCAGCCTGATGGCGCAGGGCGACCGGGTGACCCTGCTGCACCCGGGCGAGCTCGGCCTGGTCGGCACCGACGCGCCCTTCCGGTTCGAGTTCGGCGGGGACTTCCAGCAGCTGTCCTTCTTCGTGCCGCTGGACCTGCTGCCCGGGCCGGTGCCGACCGCCGCGGCGCTGGACACGCGGGCCGGGGTCGGGGCGGCGGTGCGCCTGGCGCTGGAGTCGGTGCCCACGGCCCGGCGTCCCGAGCGGCTCGCCTTCCACGCGGCGGGCATGCTGGGCGTGGCATTGGAGCCAACGATCCTGGATCCGGTACGGGCACCAAGGACCCACCGGGCAGCAGTCCAAGACATCGAGGACCATCTCGCCGACGACGACCTGGCGCCCGCGGCCACGGCGAGGAGGCTCGGCGTGTCCGTGCGCCTCCTGCACGGCCTCTTCGCCGGCCGCCCGGAGTCGTACGCGGCCACCGTGCGCCGCCTGCGGCTGGCCAAGGCGGAGCGGGACCTGCGCGACCCGGCGCTGTCCCACCTGCGGGTCATCGACGTCGCCACCGAGGCCGGGTTCGTGAACGTGGCGAGCTTCCATCGTGCGTTCCGGCGGGCGTTCGGCCGCACTCCGAGCGAGCTGCGAAACCTCAACATATCCGCAAGAACGCAATTGCATCCGTAGACGTCTATACAGCGGGCGGCCACGCTGTGTTCATGCGCAAACCCGAAGGTATGCCCCATGAATAGGCTCAGCCGCCGCACGTTCGTCCTCGGTGGACTCGCCGCCGCCGGGGCCGTGGCAGCCCCCTTGACCAGTGCCTCCGCCGCCGTACCGTTCCCGTTCCAGCTCGGGGTGGCCTCGGGCGAGCCCGACGCCGGCAGCGTCGTGCTCTGGACCCGGCTCGCCCCCTCGCCGCTCAACGCCGATGGCCAGGGTGGCATGGCCAATGCCGACGTCGCCGTCGACTGGCAGGTCTCGGCCACCAGCAGCTTCGCCACGCTCGTCGCCTCCGGCACGGTCACCGCCCGCTACGCCGAGGCCCACTCGGTGCACGTGGTGGCCGGCGGGCTGCAGCCGGACGCGGAGTACTACTACCGCTTCCGCGCGCAGGGCCACATCTCGCCGGTCGGGCGCACCCGCACCGCGCCGGCGCTGGGCACTCTCGGCCGCGACTTCACCATGGCCTTCGCCTCGTGCGCGCACTACGAGTCGGGCTACTACAACGCGTACCGCAGCATGGCCAACGACACCCCGGACCTCATCCTGCACCTGGGCGACTACATCTACGAGGGCGGCGCGAACTCCGGTGCGCTGCGCCAGCACGCCGGCGCCTCGGAGATCGTCTCGCTGGCCGACTACCGGCGGCGCTACGCGCAGTACAAGTCGGATCCGGACCTGCAGGCGGCGCACCAGATCGCGCCGTGGCTGGTCGTCCCGGACGACCACGAGGTCGAGAACAACTACGCCAACATGACGCGGGCCGACAGCAGCCCGGCGCTGACCACCGCGCAGTGGACGGCCCGGCGCACCGCGGCCTACCAGGCGTACTACGAGAACATGCCACTGCGCCCGGAGAACAAGCCCAGCGGCAACAGCATCCCGCTGTACCGCCGGGTCCGCTGGGGCCAGCTGGCCACCTTCCACATGCTCGACACCCGCCAGTTCCGCAACGACCAGGCGTGCGGCGACGGCTGGAAGGTCTGCGCGGACGCCGACCTGGCCAGCCGCAGCCTGCCGGGCACCGCGCAGGAGGCCTGGCTGCTCGACGGCCTGGGCCAGCACCTGGCCAACTGGGACATCATCGGCCAGCAGGTGTTCTTCGCCCGCCAGTTCGACGCCTCCGGCGCCGGCAACATGGACGCCTGGGACGGCTACCGGGCCTCGCGCTCGCGCATCCAGCAGGGCTGGGTCGACCGCGGCGTGCGCAACCCGCTGGTGCTCACCGGCGACGTGCACGCCTCGTGGGGCAACAACCTCAAGGCCGACTACGCCAACACCGGCTCTGCCGTCATCGGCAGCGAGCTGGTCTGCACCTCGATCACCTCGGGCGGCAACGGCACCGCGGCCACGGCGATCCCCAACGGGGCGACCAACCCGCACATCAAGTTCTACTCCAACCGCCGCGGCTACGTGCGCACCCGCATCACGCAGGCGCAGGTCACCGCGGACTTCCGCGGCGTGAGCTCGGTGACCGAGCACGGCGTCGCGGCCACCACCCTGAAGTCGTTCGCCATCCTCGACGGCCAGCCCGGCCTCCAGGCCCTGTAGGAGGAGACCGAGTGCCAGCCATCACCTCCGCCGCGCTCGCCGCGGCGCTCGCCGCCACGTCCATGACGTGGACCACCGCCAACAGCGTGGCCACCGGGGACCAGGACACGGCGTCCATCGCCACCAACCGCAACGGGCAGGTCGCCGTGGTATGGGAGGACGACCGGGACACCACCGACCCCGACAACAACAGCCACTCGGACGTGTGGGTGCGGCTGTTCACCAACGGCACCGCCAAGTACGAGCTGAAGCTGTCGGCCGGCGGGACCAGCGGTACCAACTGGAGGCACCTCAGCCCCGACGTCGGGCTCGACGACAAGGGCAACGCCGTCGTGGTGTGGGCCGAGGACGCCGACGGCAACGGGTACTTCAACATTCAGTACCGGGTGATCTCCCCGGCGGGCACCGTCACCGCGTCCGGGCGGGCCAACGCCGACGCCACGGGCGACCAGATCCTGCCGAAGGTCGCGGTCGACCCGGACGGCGCCCCGAACGGCGGCGCGGTCGCGTTCACCGTCGTCTGGGAGGACGTCCAGAACACCGTGTACACGGTGAAGGCGGCGGGGTACACCGGCCCGGCCACCAAGGCCTACGAGGTCTACGCCTCGCAGCAGACCGGCCAGCACCACCGGCCGGACGTGGCGGTCTCCGCCTCCGGCGACGCGCTGGTGGTGTGGGACGAGGACGCCGACGCCAACGGCTACTACAACATCGGGCTGGTCGGCCTGGCCAAGGCCAACGGCGCGGTCAATCTGTCCCGGCGTACCGCGAACAGCCTCGGCGGCGGCCAGCAGCGCCACGCCGCGATCGCCGCCGACTTCACCGGCGACTTCGCGGTGACCTGGGAGTCCGACCACACCGGCACGCCCGGCGTGTGGACCCGATCCTTCGGTCCCGGCGCGGTCGCGAAGGGCACCGAGGTGCTCGTGGCGGACGGCGGCGTCAACCCGGCGATCGGCATCGACGGGCAGGCGAACACCGTCGTCGGCTGGTCGGTCGGCGGCACCAACCCCGACGTGTGGGCGCGCGGCTTCAACGCCGACGGCACCGGCACCGGCCGCCTGCCCGCTCAGGTGCTGAGCCAGACGGCCACCGGCCGCCAGGAGCAGATCGGCGTGGCGGTGTCCAACTGGGGCGAGGTCTCGGTGGCCTACACCGACGACAGCGACGGCAACGGGTTCGACCAGGTGATCCTCGGCACCGGGGCGACCAACTCGGACTGGTAGGTCATCCGGAACTGCAGCACGGCGCCGACGGGTCCCGCACGCGGCCTTGCAGCCAGCGGTGGGCCCCGTCGGCGCCTTCACGCCCGCGGACCCGGCATCCCGTGCGCTATCGTTGCTCCGTCAAACTTCTGTGAAGTAGCAGATACCGGTTGAAGGAGCGCGCATGATCCAGATCGACGTCTGGTCGGACATCGTCTGCCCGTGGTGCTACATCGGCAAGCGGCGCCTGGAGCGTGCGCTCGAGGGGTTCGACGGCGAGGTCAGCGTCCAGTGGCGCAGCTTCCAGCTCGACCCGTCGACCCCGGTCGGCGACTCCCGGCCCGTCGGCGAGTCCCTCTCCGCCCGCCACGGCCTGTCCGCGGCCCAGGTCGAGGGCATGTTCGCCCGGGTGACCGGGATCGCGGCCGAGGAGGGCCTCTCCTACGACTTCTCCCGGGCCCGCACCGCCAACACGCTCGACGCCCACCGGCTGCTGCACTTCGCCAAGGCCCACGGCCGGCAGGGCGAGCTCAAGGAGCGGCTGATGCACGCGTACTTCACCGAAGGCGCCGACGTGGCCGACCACGCGACGCTGGCCGGGCTGGCCGCGGCGGCCGGCCTGGACGAGGTGGCGGCGAAGCAGGCGCTCGCCGACGGCTCCCACGCCGAGGACATCGAGGCCGACATCGCGCTAGCCCGGGCGTACGGGGTCAGCGGCGTGCCCTTCTTCGTCTTCAACGAGCGGCTCGGCGTGTCCGGCGCCCAGCCGCTGGAGGTGTTCCAGCAGGCGCTGCGCCAGTCGTCGCTGACGGTGCTCGGCTCGCCCTCCGCGGACGCCTGCACCGACGACTCCTGCGCGATCTGACGCCCGTGCATGTGGGGGCGCAATATTAAGCCGTCCAGACGCACAGTCAAGTGCAGCGCCCGGCGGCGTGAACATGAGTGACAGCTTTCGGGCAGGCAAGGATCCGGCCCGCGGTTCTACAGTGCACTCATGACCGCTGACGTGCTGCACAGCTACCGGATGCAGGTCGCCCGAGGGGTGCGCCGGCTCGATCCGGACGACACCGAGCAGGTGGCCCGGCTGCTGGAGCGGGACGGTCATCCCCAGGGCGAGACGAACCTCGCGGGACGCCTGCAGCGATGGTGCGAGCACCCCGACGGGGCCGCGTTCGTGTGGGACGAGCGCGGCCGGCTGCTCGGGGTGATCGCGGCGCACATCATCCCGGCGTTCGAGACCGACGGGGCGTGGCTGCGCATCGTGGCCCTGGCCGTGGCCGAGTCGGCCCGCGGGCGGGGGATCGGGACGAGCCTGGTGGCGGCGGCGGAGTCCTTCGGGCTCGTGCGGGGGTGCTCGACCGTCGAGGCGACCGCGCTGCGCACGCGGGAGGGGGCGCAGGCCTTCTACCGGGCGCTGGGCTACCAGGACCGCACCGACGCGGCCGGCCGTTTCCTGCGTCAGCTCCCCTGAGCTTCAGGTTTTGCCGGGGCCGCGCGTCGGCCCCACCGTTTTTCCTGTACCGCGCTGACCTGCGCTTTCGGGCCACCCTTGGCGTGTCCGATTTGTGAGTTCAGGTGCGATGAGCGAAAGATAAGTGGGCGTTCAGGCACCCAACCCGGCGCCCAGAGCGGTCGCCGGGCGGCAGGTCTCCCCCGCCGAGGTTGACCACCGAGAGCACGACGATCAGGTTGCTCACCCGCATGCCGATCGCCCGGGTGCGCTGCCGGATCGCCTGCTCGCCGACGCCGCCGCGACGGCCGCCGAAATCGGGACAATTCGCCGGATCCGCTGCATCGCCGCAGTCTATGAGGTTCTGTCGTACCCCCGTGGCAGCATGTGCCCCGCAAGCGAGCTTTGCTCGGCCTGAAGTCCGCCTTAAGCCCGTGGCCGGGCAACCTCGGCCACTGGTATCACCAAGGGCAGTGGAACCACATGCACCGTACGCAGAGTCGACGATGACCGTCCCGAGACAGCGCCCCGCCGGACGCCTCGCCGCGCCCGCGGCGCGACCGGTCGAGCACAACACCGCCGGACGGTTCCTCCTGCGCACCCTCTTCTGGGGCGGCCTGGCGCTCGCCGTGCTGCCCTGGTGGCTGGGGACGAAGGCGGGCTCGATCGACACCGAGGCCGAGCTCTTCCAGGGCGCGGGCCGGGTGACCGGCCTGATTGCGGGCTATCTGCTGCTGGTGCAGGTCATCCTGATGAGCCGGCTGCGCTGGCTGGAGCGCTGGATCGGCGCCCGCCACCTGGGCCTGTGGCACCGCGAGCTGGGCGGCTCGGTGCTGGTCACGATCCTGGCCCACGCCGCGCTGATCACCGTCGGCTACGCCCATGCCGACCGCGTCGGGCTCGTCGCCGAGCTCGGCACGCTGCTGACCGAGTACCCGGACATGATCACGGCGTGCATCGCCGCCGGCATGCTGGTCTGCATCGGCCTGCTGAGCATCCGGGCGCTGCGCCGGGCCCTGCCCTACGAGATGTGGTACTTCCTGCATCTCACGGCCTACCTGACGCTGCTGCTCGGCTTCGCGCACCAGTTCTCCAACGGCCAGGAGCTGTTCCGCCCCGGCCTCGGCCGCACCGTGTGGATCGGCTTCTACGTGGTGATGATCGCCGCCGTGGTGCTGGGCCGCATCGTCGGCCCGCTGGCGCTGAACCTGCGCCACCGCCTGCGCGTCGCCGACGTGGTGCCCGAGTCCCCCGACATGGTCTCGATCTACATCACCGGCCACCGGCTCGACGACCTCGACGCCCGGGCCGGCCAGTTCTTCCGCTGGCGCTTCCTGGCCCGCGGCCTGTGGTGGCAGGCCCACCCGTTCTCGCTCTCCGCCGCCCCGAACGGGCGCTGGCTACGCCTCACGGTGAAGACGGTCGGCGACCACACCCAGCGCATGCGCGCGATGCAACCGGGCACCCGCATCTTCGTCGAGGGCCCGTGGGGCGACTTCACCGCGAGCCGCCGGGTGAAGCAGCGCGCCCTGCTCATCGCCGCCGGCTCCGGCATCGCCCCGATCCGCGCCCTGCTGGAGGAGCTCCCCCCGAGCGCCGTCGTCATCTACCGCGCCAGCGCCGTGCACGACCTGCACCTGCGCCACGAGCTGGAGGAACTCGCCCAGCTGCGCCACGCCCAGCTGTGGTTCGTGGTGGGCGACCGCCGCGACCCGGGCCCGCGCCGCCTCTTCACCGCGGCCGGCATGAGCGACCTGGTCCCGGACATCACGGAGCGCGACGTGTACCTGTGCGGCCCCGACGGCCTGGTCGAACAGTCCCTGCAGGTCCTGCGCCGGCTGCGCGTCCCGCGCCGCCAGGTCCACCTGGACCCCTTCGAGCTCTGACATGCCGCAGCCTCTCGCCACCGCCGCGCCCCTCCCCCGTCCCGCCGCGGCGCCCCTTGCGGGCAGAGCGCCCCTTGCGGTTGGGGGGCAGCTTGCTCGCGGGGCACGCCTGGCGGTTCGGGAGCGCTTCGCCGTCGCAGGGCTGCTCCGGGCCCGGGCCGGCGTGGTGCGTCCCGGCTGGTGCAGCACACGGTGTTCACCCTGCGCCACGCGGACCGGGCGCGCGGAGGCGGGAAGCGGCGCGTGCCCGGGGCGGGCGGCCGAGGCCGGGGACGCGTGCGTTGGGCGCGCGGGCGAGGACAAAGGAGTTGGTACGGCGTGCGACGCGCTCTGATGGCCCTGATGGGCACCGCGGCGGGCACGGTCCTGCTGGTCGGCGCCAAGGCGGGATTCAGCAGCCCGTCCAGCGACCAGGCGATGCAGCCGCAGTCCGCGAACAGCCCGGCGCCCGGGGCTTCGTCCTCGGCGGCCGGGGCGCTGCCGCCGGGCGCGGGGGCCGGGGCGAGCCCGCCGCCCGGTACGACGCCGGCGCCGGACACGACGAAGCCCACCGCGGCGACGCAGCCGGCCGGCACAAAGACGACGGCCCCGGCCGGCCGCCCGACGACGACCGCGCCGACGCGGCGCGGCACGCTGAAGGACGGGACGTTCAACGGGAACCCGATCTACGTCGAGTACGGCAGCGTCGAGCTCTCGATCGTCGTGGCCGGCGGGAAGATCACCGACGTCAAGGTGCTCGACTCGCCCAGCGACCACTCGCGGTCGGTGCAGATCAACAACAGCGCCCTGCCGAAGCTGCGGGCCGAGGCCCTTGCCGCCCAGAGCGCGAACATCGACACGGTGTCGGGCGCCACGGCGACCAGCGCGGGGTACCGCGCCTCCCTCCAGTCCGCCATCGACCGCGCCTACCAGGCCTGACCACGCCGCCCATGCCCACGCAGCGCATCGACACCTGGCCCCTCGGCCGCCCCCACGCCGCCGGGGCCTGCAGCGAGTGGCGGGCCGTCCACGCCGCGAGCCGACGCCCCGCCCCCGGCGCGGCATCCACCGGCGCCACGCACACGGCCACCACCCCCACCGGCTGCGCGCCGCCGGCCGATGCACCGTCGGCGGCGAACCGGGACGCACTGTCCGCCGTCGAAGGCACGTTCCCCGCCGTTGACGGCTCGTTCCCCGGTGTCGGCGGCGCGGCCTCGGTTGCCGGGTACGGGCCGCTCGCAGGCGGAGTCGGAATGCTCGCTGGGTTGATCTCGGTCGGCGGGCTCGTGGTCGACACGCGGCAAATCTGGTTCGCCGGGCGGCTGGGCCAAGGCGACAGAGGCGGTCAGCATGGCCGCGGCAGTCAGGGCGGCCAAGACGGTCAGGGCGGTCAGGGCGGTCAGAACGGCCGCGGTGGTCAGAATGGCCGGGGCGATGAGGGCGGCCGGGCCGGTCAGGACGGCCGCGGCGATCAGGACGGCCGGGGTGGTCAGGACAGTCGGGGTGGCAAGGGGTGCCGATGCGGGAACAACGGACCATGACCGGGCACAGCCTCGTGCGGGTCGAGCACGTCATGGGCATGCCGATCAGCCTCGACCTCGACGACGACCTGCCGATCGACGAGCTCGAGCGGCTCGCCGACGGGGTGTTCGACTGGCTACGGCTGGTGGACAGGATCTTCAGCACGTACAAGCCGGACAGCGAGATCAGCCGGCTCGGGCGCGGGGAGCTGCGGCGCGAGGACTGCTCGCCGGTCGTGGGCGAGGTGCTCGACCGGTGCGCGGAGCTCTGGGACGAGACCGGCGGATACTTCGACATCAACGTCGGCGGGCGGCTCGACCCCTCCGGGTACGTCAAGGGGTGGGCGGTCCAGCGGGCCTGCGACCAGCTGCTCGAGCAGGGCTCTCGCAACCACTGCCTCAACGCCGGCGGGGACGTCTTCGTCCGCGGTGGGCCGCACGGGCGGCAGCGCTGGCGGGTCGGCGTGCGGCACCCGTGGGAGGCGCTGGCGGTGGCCTGGGTGCTGGAGGTGAGCGACGCGGCGGTGGCGACCTCCGGCACGTACGAGCGCGGGCTGCACGTCCTGAACCCCTACACCGGCGCGCCGGCCACGCAACTGCGCTCGGTCACCGTGGTCGGGCCGGATCTGGGCACCGCGGACGCGTACGCGACGGCGGCGCTCGCCATGGGCCTCGCCGGCATCGACTGGCTCGCGACCCTGCAGGGCCACGAGAGCGCGGTGGTGACCGAGGACGGCCGCGCGCTGCGCTCGGACGGGCTGCCCGTCGTGCCGCCGAAGTCAGGCGGTGGCGAGGGCTAGGTATTCGACGAGGTGCTCGTGCGTCGGCGCGCTCTCGTCCGGCCGGAACCGCAGGTAGCGCAGCCGCTTGCCCGTCCCCTCCAGCAGCCCGTGCTGGTCGGGCAGGTCGGCCCCGTGCTCGAATCCGACCGAGACCGAGTCGGTGCCGGGGAACAGCGCCGCGATGTACCCCCGCTCCGGATGGTGAAAGCCGAGCCCGTGCCATCCGCGGTACACCCGCTCGGTCAGTTCCGGCCGGGCGCTGAGGATCACCTCGCGCAGATGCCGGGTCAACGCGCCGATGCTGGCGCAGTGATCTTCCAGTAGTTCATCGAACCCCGCTGGGGTGGCAACACCCGTCATGGGCACAGCTCACCACACGGGTACGACAATTTCGGGAGCCAATTCCCGCCCGCTGGAACTACCAGTCGAACTCGAGCCCGCGCACCTCGCCGCCGGGGAGGAGGGCGCGCCCGGTGTACACCCACTTCTGCACCAGGACGTAGCGGTGCCCGCGCGGGAGGCGAGCGTCGAACGGGCCGCAGTCGTACTTCGGGGCGGCGTCGGTGAACATGACCCCGTCGCATTCGTGCGGGCCGTCGGCGACGGCGCCGGTGCCGAGGTCGAGGACGGACATGCTCACGTCGGCCCGCACGCCCAGGATGCCCTGCATGTGGCCGACCATGCGGATCCGGTCGGGGGCGACGGCGTGGCAGGGCTGGGCGCGCACCGGGCGGCCGAGGCCCCAGGTGTACTCGTTGCCGCACAGCCACGGGCCGAACGCGTCCGACGCCTCGACGTGCGCGCCGGGCTGCAGCGAGGGCCCGGCGCTCCTGTCGTCCGCGCGCACGGGGCTGCGGCTGACCGCGGCGCGCGGGGACGGTGCCGAGCCGCCGGCCGAGGGCGGGACGGCCGGCGCGGCGGTGACGTGCGGGTCGGCGGCGGTTTCGGTGCCGTGCTGGCGGGTGATGTACAGCCACGCCGGATATGCCAGCACCCCGAGCACGATGAGCAAGGCCAGCAGGAAGCTCCGGGAGCGCGACGGCGAGGCGCGCGGCCTCGGCACCGGCGGCTGGGTGGTGGTGGTGAGCCGGTCGTGCACCGGCTGCGGTGCCAGGGCGGGCTCGCCGGCCACCCGGCGGGCCACCACCCGCAGCGTCACGGCGAGCTCACGGGCCGTGGGCCGGCGCCCCGGCCGTTTGTCCATGCACTCCTGGACGACCTTCCAGACCGCCTCGGGCATGCCGGACGCCGGGCGGGGGGACTCGTCCACGTGGCGGCGCAGGATCGCCCAGGCGGGGCCGCCGGCGTACGTCGGGCGCCCCGTCGTCAGCTCGAAGAGCACCACGCCGAGGGCATAGATGTCGGCCGCGGGAGTGGGGCTCCCGCCGTAGACCGCCTCGGGGGCGACGTAGTTCGCGGTACCGATGAGAGCACCCGGCGTCGTCATGCTCGGGGTGTCCAGGACCCGCGCGATGCCGAAGTCGGTGAGGCGGGTGTGCAGTTCGCCGTCGACCCGGTCCAGCAGGATGTTGTCGGGCTTGAGGTCGCGGTGCACGACCCCGCGGCGGTGGGCGGCCGAGAGCGCCTCGGCGACCTGGGCGAGCAGCAGGGCGGCCTCGGCCGGCGGCAGCGTGCCGTGTTCGTGCAGGTGGTCGCGCAGGCTCCCGCCCTCGACGAGGTCCATGACCAGCCCGAGCGAGGTGCCGACGGTCACCAGGTCGCGGACTCGCACGATGTGCGGGTGGCGCAGCATGAGCAGGATCGCGCGCTCCTGCACGAACCGGTTGACCGCCTTCGGCTCGGCCATCAGGTCCTCGCGCATCAGCTTGATCGCGACGAACTCATCGCCGCTGAGCGCGCGGGCCCGCCAGACGGTGCCGGTCCCGCCGCCGCCGATGGGTTCGATCAGCTCGTACGCGTCACCGATGCGGTAGCCGGTCAGGTCACCGCTGTAGTGACCATCCGTGTCGTAGCGCGCTTCGGGCGGAGTACGCATCGGGGTATTGGTACAGAATGCAAGACGAAAACCACAAGTTGTGCCAGGAACTACACCCCCTGCGGGGGAACGTCGGGGCGTTCAACGGCATCACAGGTAGCGATGCATGATATGCAGGTCGACCAACCCGTGCTTCGTGCTCTGGAACGCGTCGGGAACCGTGCCGACGATGGTGAAGCCAAGCGAGCGCCACAGCCGCACGGCCACCGTGTTGGTCGACACGACGGCGTTGAACTGCATGGCGGCGAAGCCCAGCTCCCGCGCCCGGTCGAGGCAGTGCTCGCCGAGCGTGCGCCCCAGGCCGCGGCCGCTGGCCCGGGAGGACACCATGAAGCTCGCGTTGGCCACGTGCGCGCCGAGCCGGCCGCGGTTCGGCCCGACCTTGTACATGCCGAGCACCTCGTCGCCGTCGACCGCGACCCACTGCTCCCAGGGCGCCGGTAACAGCCAGTGCTCGCGCGCCTGGTCCTCGGTCGAGTCGGGCGCGTTGTCGTAGCTCTCGCCGGCCGTGATGACCTCGCGCCAGATCGTCCAAGTGCCCGGCCAGTCACGTTCCGTGTAGCGCCTGATCTCCATGCTGTTCATTCAACACGCGAGATGGCAGGCTCTGCATTCGTGTTCGACGTGTTGCACGACGCTCTCGGCCGCCAACCGTCCCCGGACCGCTGGGTGGTCATCGCGACCGCCGTCGCCGCGCTGCTCGCGGTGCTGCTGCGCCCCGCGTGGAAGGTCATGCGCAACTTCGTGACCATCGCCCACGAGGGCGGCCACGCGCTCGCCGCGGTGCTCAGCGGTCGCCGCCTGTCGGGCATCCGCCTGCATTCCGACACCTCCGGCCTGACCCTGTCCAGGGGCCGCCCGAACGGCCCCGGCATGGTGATCACCGGCCTGGCCGGCTACATCACCCCCTCGCTGCTCGGCCTGGGCGCCGCGGCGATCCTCGGCGCCGGCCGGATCACGATCCTGCTCTGGCTCCTGCTGATCCTGCTGGTCCTGATGCTGATCATGATCCGCAACTTCTACGGCGTCATCTCCGTCGTCGCCGCCGGCGCGATCATCTTCGCCGTCTCGTGGTTCGCCGACCCGAAGATCCAGGGCGCCTTCGCGTACGCCTTCGCATGGTTCATGCTGCTCGGCGGCGTGCGCGCGGTCTTCGAGCTGCAGCAGTCGCGCTTCCGCCGCCAGGCACCCAACTCCGACGCCGATCAGATCGCCCGCCTGACCAGGGTGCCTGCCATCGTGTACGTCGGCCTCTTCGTCATCGTCGTGCTGGGCTGCGTGGCCTTCGGCGTCCGCCTGATGCTCGGCCCGGTCGGCCAGCTGATCGGCTGAACGCCACCGGCCGGCCCCGCGGCGCCAAGATCACGCCGCGTCAGGCCGGGATGCGACGGCCGGACAGAATGGCGTCGCCCACCCGCTCGGCCTCCTCCAGGTGCGGCCAGCCCGACAGGATGAACTCGTCGACCCCGGCCGCCTCGTACTCGGCCAGCCGCGCGTTCACCTCGGCCGGGCTGCCCACCAGCGCGGTTCCCGCCCCCTCGCGGACCAGCCCGATCCCGGCCCAGAGGTTGGGCCCGACGACGAGGTCGGTCCCGGTGTCGCCGCCGTTGAGGGCGGTCATGCGCGCCTGCCCGACCGAGTCCATCCGCCGAAACCGCTCCTGCGCGGCCCGGATGCGCGCCGGATCCATGCCCCGCAGCAGCCGCTCTGCCTCGCCCCAGGCCCGGTCGGCGTCGTCGCGCACGATCACGTGCACCCGCAGGCCGATCCGGATGCCCGGATTGAGTGCCCGGATCTGTGTGATCCGCTTGTGTACCGCGGGCAGCGGCTCCCCCCACAGCAGGTACACGTCGGCATGCGCGGCCGCGACCCGGACGGCGGCCTCCGAGGCGCCCCCGAAGTAGATCGGCGGCACCCGCTCCAGCGGGCGGGCCAGGCCCCCGCACTCGACGTGGTAATACTCGCCGCGGAAGTCGAACGGCCCGCCCGCCCAGGTGCGCCGCATGACCTCGATGTACTCCGCGGTCCGGGCGTAGCGGGCGTCCTTGGGCACGAAGTCGCCGTAGGCCTGCTGCTCGGCCTGGTCCCCGCCGGTGACCACGTTGAGCGCGAGCCGTCCGTCGGAGATCCACTGGAACGCCTCGGCCTGCTGGGCCAGCAGCGTCGGCAGCGTGAAGCCGGCCCGGAAGGCGACGAGCAGGCGCAGCGTCGTCGTGTGCTGGGCGATCGCCGTACACATCACGAGAGGGTCCAGGCAGCCGGCGCCGACCGGGGTGAGCGCGGACTCGAAGCCGGCCCGCTCGGCCGCCCGCGCGACCTCCGACAGATACCCGACGGTGGGCTCCCGGTCGTGCCGCGCGGCACCCGCGGTGACGGTCGCCGCCCCGACCTGG
Organism: Dactylosporangium sp. NPDC051485; assembly: GCF_040682015.1. Lineage (NCBI taxonomy): Bacteria > Bacillati > Actinomycetota > Actinomycetes > Micromonosporales > Micromonosporaceae > Dactylosporangium > Dactylosporangium sp. NPDC051485. The sequence goes on along the minus strand of NZ_JBFAZW010000028.1, from coordinate 2,226 downwards.
TCACTGTCGCCGGTAGTGGGTAGGAACCAGTGGAACGTCGTCATGAAGCCTACTTTACCCACCGGTTCACTGGGTGGGAATCCTTGCCCGGATCGATTAGAATGTGTGTACGAAAGACGCTCTTGACCTGGGAGGAGAGCGCCAGTGACCGCGCCTGTGAACACCCCCCAAACCGTCCCCTACGCGACCCTGCTCAGCTTCACGCGGTATATCGGCCGGACCGGGCCGCGCAAGGCGACCTTCGTCGGCGGGCTGCGCCGGCAGCGCGAGTCCGGGCACGGGTTCAACCCGCACGGGCAGCTCGTGAAGGCGCTCAAGGCGGACATCCGGTTCCGCACCGGCGGGACCTACCTCAACACCGTCGTCGAGCAGGTCAGCGCGCGATGGAAGCCGCTGTACGAGGCGCTGGTGCCCGGGGCGCTGCAATACCTGGAGTCGCTGGCCATGCCGGTCGAGGTGGCGCCCACCCGGGATGCGCTGTGCATGATCGGGGCGCTGCCGGTGAAGATCAACCCGCACTTCGGGCTGCGCTATCCGGATGGGCACGGGGAGGCCGTGCGGCTGCACTTCGACGAGGACCCGCCGCTGGACCTGGCCGCGGTGGCGACGCTGCACCTGATGGGCCGTCACATGGATCAGGTGCTGCCCAACGCGACGCCGGTCATGGTGGACGTGCGGCGGGGCGAGGTGCTGCGGCCCGATCCCTCGGTGAAGGCGGACGAGGTGGAGCGCTGGCTGGCCGGCGAGGCGGCCGCGTTCGCGGCCATGTGGGCGGCGTGATGCGCCGTCCGGTGACCTCGGCCGCGACATCGAGCGCAGCGCCGAACTCACCCTAGAGCTTTACTCGTCCCCTAAAACGCGGAGGCGGGCGTGGCCTCGCCAGCCCCCCGGTGGGCCACGTCCGCCTCCGCGGCAATCGCGGCCGTCACCGCCTCCGGCGGCAGGGGACGGTGGAAGTAGAAGCCCTGAGCCAGCCGGTAGCCGAGTTCCAGCAGGCGGCCGGCCTGGGCTTCCGTCTCCACGCCCTCCGCCACCGCCTCGAGGCGCAGGGCCTGGGCGATCTCGCTGATGGACGTGACGATGGCCTCCTGCTCCACCGTCCCGGTCACGCCGTCCACGAACGATTTGTCCACCTTCAGCACGTCTACCGGGCAGGTTCGCAGCAGGCCGAGCGACGAGTGACCGGTGCCGAAGTCGTCCAGGGCGATCTTGACGCCCAGGGCGTGCAGGGACCGGACCGTGTCCAGGGCTCGGCCGCCGCCGAAGACCGCGGTCTCCGTGATCTCGATGGTCAGGCGGGCCGGGGGCAGGGCGCAGTCGTCCAGGATGGCGGCCACCGTGTCCACGAAGGACGGCTCCAGGAGCTGCCTGGCCGAGGCGTTGACGCTCATCTTCCACGGGGCGGCGGCGCCCAGTGCCGAGATCCACGCCGCGGCCTGTTCGCAGGATTCGCGCAGGACCCAGGCGCCGATCTGGACGATCAGGCCCGTTCGCTCCGCGACCGGGATGAACACCGCCGGGGAGACCTGACCCCTCACCGGATGGTGCCAGCGGACCAGGGCCTCCACGCCCCGGATCTCGCCTCCGGGCAGGGCGACGATCGGCTGGTAGTGCACCGTCAGCTCGGCGCGGTCCAGGGCCTGGCTCAGGTCGGCGGCCAGCTGGGCGTGCTCGACGGCGTGGGCGTCGAGCTCCGGGCCGTACTCGACCCAGCGGCTCTTGCCGGACTCCTTCGCGGCGTACATGGCCATGTCCGCCCGGCGGAGCAGGTCGCTGGCGTCGCAGTCCGGGGTGTGCCTCGCCACGCCGATGCTGGCCTGGATCAGCAGCTCGTAGCCGGCGGCCCGGACCGGGGCGGCCAGGGTGTCGATGAAGGCGTCGGCGATGTCGGTGCTGGCCTCGCGCGTGGACTCCGGCAGCAGCACCGCGAACTCGTCGCCGCCCAGGCGGGCCACCACGTCGCCCGGGCGGACGGTGGCGCGAAGGCGCTCGGCCACCTCGATCAGGAGGGCGTCGCCGACCGCGTGGCCCAGGCGGTCGTTGATGGCCTTGAAGTCGTCCAGGTCGATCAGGGCCAGGGCGAGGCCGCCCGGCAGGTTGCCGCCCCTCGACGAGGCCACGGCCTCGGCGGTGCGGGCGGCGAAGAGGGAGCGGTTGGCCAGGCCGGTCAGGCCGTCGTGGGAGGCCTGGTAGGTCAGCTGGTCCTGGTAGCGGCGCGACTCGGTG
>NZ_JBFAZW010000027.1:0-95202 GCF_040682015.1 Dactylosporangium sp. NPDC051485 | reverse complement strand
TCCGCGCGCACCTCCCGAACCCGACCTCGCCCCAACAACAAACGCGGGCTGACCGGCGTCACCAATCAGCCCGCGTTTAGCACCAGTCACCTAGGTCCAGTCGTGCATCGACCCGAGCCCGAGCAGGAACGAACTCGACCCGCCCGGCTCGACGACCGTCAGCCTGGCCAGGTCCCGGCCCGAGCCGTCCACCGCGGACAGCCCGATCCTGGCCGGCACCGGGGCGACGATGACCCCGACGCCGCCGGTGAGGGCCACGAGCTCGTTCGTCTGGCCGGAGACGCGCAGCTGCACGGCCTCCGGGGGCCCGATGACGAGCAGCCGATCGGAGAACCCGATCCGGGTTTCGTCCGGCAGTCGTACCGCCACCAGTCCGGCCGACGGCGCCACCGCCACCGTTATCCAGGCCTTCGTCGGGAAGTCCTTCGGCAGCGCCGGGTCCTGCGCCGGCGGCAGCTGCGTGACCGGCTGGGCGTCGCCCTTGCCGGTGACCTCGCAGACGTACACCGACCCGTCCGCCAGCTCGCCCAGCCCGACGACGGTCGGGCGCGTCTCACCGGGTGGCGTGCCGCCCCACAGGACCCGTTTGCGCACCACGTCGAGCCCGGCGATGGACGGCCACGACCACAGCAGCTCCTTGACCATGTCCGGGTCCGCCGTGCCGCGCTCGGCCGGCGGCGGGCTCGTCTTCTTCCGCGGCCCGTCGAGGGTTCCCTCGTAGCCGAGCTGCCGCACCCTCCCGTCGCATGTGACCCGCCACCAGCGGTTCCACGCCGGGGCCGGGTCGACCACGAACTCGGCAGCTGCACCCCACGTGATCTGCAGTGCGCTGTCGGGCCCCACCTTGCTCGCCACCGACCCTTGCGCCAGGCACCCGGGCGGCGCCAGCGCGACCGTGTACCGCGTCATGGCACCGCCGAACGAGAACGGATCGAGCGCGCCCCCGCCGCCCGCCCAGCCGTACGGGTCGCCGTCGGGCCCGTGCACGAGCTCGTCGGCGCTGGTGCCCTGCGGCGCGGCCGCGTGGACGAACAGCCCGCGACCCGCGCCGTAGTAGGCCGCGCCGAACACCCGGTCGCCGCCGACGTCCACGACGTACAGCACCTTGATCTGGTCGAGCTCGGGCTTCACGTTGCGCCGCGCCCGGTCCTTGTCCAGGGCCTCGCGGATCGCCCCGGCCGCCGCCGCGTCGCCCCGGGTCGGCGCCGCGAGCAGCGACCGGGTCCACTCGGTGAGCGGCACGTCGCGCTGCTGCTGCGTCGAGCCCGTCCGCTGGGGCGCGGGCCGCGGCCCCGGCCCGGCCGGCGCGACCAGCCCCTGCGCGCCGAGGAGCGCGGCCACGACCGCCGCACCGAGCCCCAGCCCGCCCCATCGCCAGCCCCGACGGCGGCGCCGGCGCAGCAGCCGCCCGTACGGGTCGGGGGCGGGCCGGACCGCGGCGACCGAGCGCGCCATCTCCTCGCGGAGGCGCTCCTCCAGCGTGCTCATCGTCCGCTCCTCTGCGTGTCGGCCGCCTCCAGCAGCGTTCGCAGCCGTCCCAGCCCGCGCGACGCCTGGCTCTTCACCGTCCCGACCGAGCACCCGAGCGCGTCGGCCGTCTCGGCCTCGGACAGGCCCTCCCAGTACCGCAGCACGAGCACCGCCTGCATCCGCTCCGGCAGCCGCGACAGCTCCGCCACGAGCGCCGTGCGCTCGGTGAACTCCCACGCCGGGTCCCCGCGCTCGAGGTCGGCGCCGGGCTCCGGCGGCGAGGCGCTGAGCATCTCCCGCCGCACCGCCCGCCACCAGCTCGTCCGCTGGTTCACCATCGCCCGCCGCAGGTACGGCATCGGCTCCGCGATCCGCTCGAACCGCGGCATGATCTTGAGCAGGCAGGCCTGCACGAGATCCTCCGCCGCCCCCACCGACCCGGTCAGCAGGTATGCGGTGTGCAGCAGCTCTGCGTACCGCACCCGCACGAACTGCTCGAACCCCTCACCCGGCACGCCACCGCCCCTTCGCCGAAGGCCGTCACAGCATGCACGCACCCTCCCCGGCAAAGGTTGCGAGCCGCAGCGGACTTTTGCGGTGCCGTCTGCCGGCCGCGGTCAGCGGGACAGGGGGTCGGCCAGGAGGCTCTCGAAGGCGAGCTCGGCGGCGCCGACCAACGGGGCGTCGTCGCCCAGGTCCGGGGTGTGCAGCGTCACGTGGTCGCGGCAGGCCGCCAGCGCCATCGACTCGAGGCGCCGGTGGATCTGGGCGGGGGCGGCGAGGTACAGCTCCCGCAGCGTGCCGCCGAAGACGACCACCGTCGGGTTGAAGATGTTGACCAGGTTGGCCACGCCGAAGCCGAGCCAGTCGGCGGCGTGGGCCACGGCGGCCAGGGCGTCGGGGTCGCCGGCGCGGGCGTGCTCGACGGCGGTGACCACGGCGGCGCCCGGGGTCGGCACCGGGCGGCCGGCCAGGTGGAGCAGGGGGCGCTCGCCGATCTCGGTCTCCCAGCAGCCGCGCGAGCCGCAGCCGCACAGCCGGCCGCTCGGGTTGACGACCATGTGGCCGACCTCACCGCCGTGGCCGCCGTAGCCGTTGATGCGGCGGCCGCCGGCGATGATGCCCGCGCTGATGCCGGCGTCGCCGTGCAGGTAGACGACGTTGTCGGCGCCGGTCGCGGCGCCGCGGGTGTGCTCGGCCAGGGCGGCCAGGTCGGCGCTGCCGCCGAGGAACGGGGGAGGGGCGCCGAGAGCGGCGGCCAGGGCCGGCTCCAGCGCGGCGTCGGTCCAGCCCAGGTGGTGTCGCACGGCGGCGGAGACGGCGACGCCGCAGCCGACGTCCACCCCGTCGGCGGGGGCGGAGCGGCGCATGTCGGCGACGAGCGCGGCCAGGGCGGCCACGGCGGGAGCGGGCCCGGCGCCGGGCGGGCGCTCGGCGGCGCGGGCGTCGAGCACCTTGCCACCCAGTCCGATGCGGGCGGCCCGGAGGCGTTCGACTTCGAGACTGAGGGCGTACCCGTACACGCGCGACGACCGCGGACGCACCACGATCGAGGGCCGGCCGGCGCGGCCGGTCTCCTGCGGTACACCTTCGTCGATGAGGCCCGCGGTGGCCAGATCGGCGGTGAGGGCGCCGATGGTGCTGCGATTGAGGCCGAGCCGGACGGTCAGCTCGGCGCGGGACGTCGCGCCGCGGACGTGGACGTAGCGCAGCAGGGCCCCGAGGTTCTGCCTGCGCACCGACTCCTGTGGGCTGGTGGACACGTGCGGTCCCTTCGCCTCGAAACGATCGTGGGTCCCCGGAAAGCAGCTCCGGGGACCCACGACGTCGGTGCCGGGTGTGTTACTTGGTGAGCGGGGCGAGCTTCGGGTCGTTGGCGTAGGCCTCGGCGGCGTTCGCCTTGGTCACGATGACCGGAGCCAGCAGGTACGACGGGACGATCTTGGCCTGGTTGTCGTACGACTTGGTGTCGTTGATCTCCGGCTCGCCACCGGTCTGCAGGGCCTGGACCATCTTGATGGTCTGGGCGACCAGCTTGCGGGTGTCCTTGTTGATCGTGGAGTACTGCTCGCCGTTCATGATGCTCTTGACCGACTCAACCTCGGAGTCCTGGCCGGTGACGACCGGGACCGGCTTGCCGGCGGCCTTCACCGAGGTGATGATCGCGCGGGCCAGGGTGTCGTTCGGGGACAGCACGCCGTCCAGCGTCTTGCCGCCCGCGGCGTAGGTCGAGGTCATGATCGAGTCCATGCGGGACTGCGCACCCTCGGCCTTCCAGCCCTGGATGGCGGTCTGCTTGACGTCCTTCTGGCCGGAGCCGACGATGAGGTCGCCCTTGTCGATGGCCGGCTGGAGCACGTCCATCGCGCCCTTGAAGAAGACACCGGCGTTGTTGTCGTCCGGCGAGCCGGAGAACAGCTCGATGGTCCAGGGGCCGGTCGCCTTCTTGGCCTTCAAGCCGTCCAGCAGGGCCTGGCCCTGCAGCTGGCCGACCTTGAAGTTGTCGAACGCGACGTAGTAGTCGAGGTCCTTGGTGCCGGTGATGAGCCGGTCGTAGGCGATGACCACCGCGCCGGCGTCCTTGGCCTGCTTGACCTGGGTGCCCAGCTGCGCGGCGTCGGTCGCGCCGATGACGATGACCTTCGCGCCCTTGGTGATCATGGACGCGATCTGCGCCTGCTGGTCCGCGACCGTGGTCGAGGCGCCGGCGTACTGCACGTCGGACTTGAACCCGGCGTCCTTGAGGCCGTTGGTGAACAGGTCACCGGCGAGGACCCAGTTCTCCGAGGTCTTCGACGGCAGGGCGACGCCGATGAGCGCGTCCTTGGCGAAGCCCTTGGCGGGCGCGCCGCCCGACGGGTTGCTGGAGGCGTCGCGGTCGCTGCCACCGCACGCGGCGGCGCTCAGCGCAACCAGCGCGACAGCGCTGACCGCGAGGCTCCGGGTGAGGAACTTGCGCATGGCTAGGAAAGCCCTTTCTTTCGGGATGTTACGGGGAATAAGGGGGCGTCTGCCGCGGTAGCGGCGGGGTGGATCAGCCGGCGACCGGGGTCTTGATCGATTCCTGTCCGGCTTGGTTCGCTGCGTCCGGCGGGGTGGGTTCCTGCCGGCGGAAGGGCTTCGTTATCGATCCGATGATCGAGAACCGACCCTGGCTCTTGTTGTAGACATCCAGCGCGACGGCGGCGAGGAGGAAGAATCCCTTGACGATCTGCTGGGTGTCGGTGCCGATGCCCTTGAGCTGCAGGCCGTTGTTGAGCACGGCCATGACCAGGCCACCGACGATGGCGCCGGACACGGTGCCGATGCCGCCGGAGACCGCGGCGCCGCCGACGAACACGGCCGCGATCGCGTCGAGCTCCCAGCTCAGGCCGTCCTGCGGGCCGGAGGCGCCGGAGCGGGCCACGAAGATCATGCCGGCCAGCGCGGCCAGGATCGACATGTTCATCATGACGAGGAAGTTGACCCGCCGCAGCTTCACGCCGGAGAGCTCCGCGGCGCGGGCGTTGCCGCCGACCGCGTAGATGTGCCGGCCGCCCGCGGTGTTGCGGGTGTAGAAGGAGTACAGGATGACCAGCGCGGCCAGGATGCAGCCCGAGATCGGGAAGCTGGTGCCGACGCGGCCACCGGCGAAGCGCAGCGTGGCGAAGACGATGACGGCGAGCATGATGCCCAGGCGCAGCACGGTGATCCAGACCGGGACCGGCTCCGCGCCCATGTCGCGGCGGGTCTTGCGGGCCCGCAGCTCACGCCAGATCACGGCGAGACAGGCGACCAACCCGAGCACCAGCGTGGAGTTGTTGTAGCCGGTGTTCGGGCCCCACTCGCTGAGGTAGCCCGCGCCGATGTTCTTGAAGCCATCGGGCACCGGGATGGTCTCGGCGTCGCCGATGAACTGGTTGCCGCCGCGGAAGAGCAGCATGCCGGCCAGCGTGACGATGAACGCCGGGACCCCGATGTAGGCGACCCAGAAGCCCTGCCAGGCACCGATGATCGCGCCGACGACCAGGCCGACCAGGATGCCGACCTCCCAGGGAAGGTCCCAGTCCCGCATCGTCTTGGCGACGATGATGCCCGTGAACGCGGCGACCGACCCGACGGAGAGGTCGATGTGGCCGGCCACGATGACCATGAGCATGCCCACCGACAGCACCGAGATGTAGGCGTACTGCTGGGTCAGGGCGATCAGGTTGGTCGAGTTCAGCGTCAGCCCGTCGGTCCACACCTGGAAGAAGACGATGATCGCCACGAGCGTGAAGATCATGCTGAACTGGCGGGCGTTGGAGGTGGTGCCCCCGAAGAGGTTCTTCTGCAAGTCTTTGAATCGGCTCATCGCGTCAGCATCTTCTTCGTAGAGGTCATCTGCTTCATGAGGAGTTCCGGGTTGGCCTCCGCGCGCGGGACCTCACCAGTGATGTTGCCTTCGAACACCGTGTAAATGCGATCGCACAGGCCCAGCAGCTCGGGGAGCTCCGAGGAGATGACGATGACGCCCTTACCCTCGTCGGCGAGCTTCTGGATGATGCCGTAGATCTCGTACTTCGCGCCGACGTCGATGCCGCGCGTCGGCTCGTCGAGGATCAGCAGATCGGGGTCCGTGAACATCCACTTGGCCAGGACGACCTTCTGCTGGTTGCCGCCGGAGAGCTTGTTGACGCCCTCGTCGACGGTCGGAGCCTTGACCCGCAGTAGCTGGCGGTACTCCTCGGCGACCTTGTGCTCCTCGACCTGGTTGACGACGCCGTTGCGCGTGATCTTCGACAGCTTCGCGGCGACCATCGAGGTCTTGATGTCGTCGAGCAGGTTGAGGCCGATCGCCTTGCGGTCCTCGCTGACGTACGCCAAGCCGTGCTTGATGGCGTCGGCGACGGACTTGAGCTGAATCTCCTGCCCGTCCTTGAAGATCTGACCGGAGACATAGACGCCGTAGGAGCGGCCGAACAGGCTCATCGCCAGCTCGGTGCGCCCGGCGCCCATGAGACCGGCGAAGCCCACGATCTCGCCCCGGCGGACGTTGAAGTTGGAGTGCTTGCAGACCAGGCGCTCGGCCGAGATCGGGTGGCGCACCGTCCAGTCGCGCACCTCGAAGAAGACCTCGCCGATCTTCGGGGTGTGGTCGGGGAAGCGGCTCTCCAGGTCGCGGCCGACCATCCCGCGCACGATCCGGTCCTCGTTGACGTCCTCGGCGCCGACCACGAGGGTCTCCACCGTCTTGCCGTCGCGCAGGATCGTGATCGAGTCGGCGATGTCCTCGATCTCGTTGAGCTTGTGCGAGATCATGATCGAGGTGACGCCCTGCCGCTTGAACTCGCGCAGCAGGTCGAGCAGGTGGCGGGAGTCGTTCTCGTTGAGCGCGGCGGTCGGCTCGTCAAGGATGAGCAGCTTGACGTCCTTGGCGAACGCCTTGGCGATCTCGACCAGCTGCTGCTTGCCGACGCCGATGTCCTTGATCAGGGTGTCGGGGTCGTCGCGCAGGCCGACCTGGGCCAGCAGCTCGCTCGCCTTGCGGTTGGCGCCCTTCCAGTCGTAGGCGCCGTTGCGCCTCGGCTCGTTGCCGAGGAACAGGTTCTCCGTGATCGACATGTGCGGCACCAGGGCGAGCTCCTGGTGGATGATCACGATGCCGGCCTTCTCGCTGGCCCGGATGTCGCCGAAGCGGCTCTCGGAGCCCTGGTAGAAGATCTGGCCACTGTATGACCCGTACGGGTAGACGCCGCTGAGGACCTTCATCAGCGTCGACTTGCCCGCGCCGTTCTCCCCGCAGATCGCGTGGATCTCGCCCTGCCGCACCACCAGGTTGACGTCGCTGAGGGCCTTGACGCCGGGGAACTCCTTGGTGATGGACCGCATCTCGAGCAGGATCGGTGCGGTGCTCATGACGTGAGCCGCCTTGTCACCGACATCATGTTGCCTCCGAGGGCGTTGCGTTGCCGCCAGACGTTTTGTTGTGACGACCAACTTATTCCAGTGTGGCGATCCTGCCCAGTCCCGACCGTCGTTTCTTGGTAACAATCCGGCAATGATCTAGTGCCTGGGCGGTCGACGCAGCTCCCGGGGAAGCGCTCTCATATGTCCGGGATGTTTGCTGCGCGTGTCGGACTCTAAATCCAATTGCTTTACTAAGTCAACGCCAGGGGGCATCATGTAGGTAACGGTACGTAGGTGGGAGGCTGGGTGCGGCAAGTCGGGACAAATCTCCCCAAGGTCGGGCAATACAACCGCGCGGTGGTGCTCGACCAGATCCAGCTCGCCGACGGAACCAGTCGCGTCGAGATCGCCGAGCTCACCGGCCTGACCCCGCAGACGGTGTCGGGCATCGTGCGGCGGCTGATCGACGAGGGGATCGTCCGCGAGGACGGCGCGCGCTCGTCCAGCGGCGGCAAGCCGCGCACGGTGCTGCGCATCAACGCCGACGCCGGCCGGGCCGTGGGCCTGCACTTCGACCCGGCCGGGCTGGCCTGCGTGGTGGTCGACCTGCTGGGCCGGCCGCTGGTCACGGCCCGCCGCCCGACCCCCTCCGCCATCGACCCGGCCGAGGTCACGGCGGCGATGGCGGCCCTGGTCGACGAGGTCCTGGCCGAGGCCGGCGTGGGGCGGGACAGGGTGCTCGGCGTCGGGCTGGCCACTCCCGGCCCGATCGATCAGTCGCTCGGCGAGGTCATCTCGCCGCCGCAGCTGTCGGACTGGACCCGGGTGCCGCTCAAGCAGATGGTCGCCAACGCCACCGGCCTGCCGGTCACGCTGGACAACGACGCGACGGCCGCGGCGATCGGCGAGCGCTGGGCGGGCGCCGGGCGCGGGGTGGCCAACTTCGCGTACTTCTTCCTGGGCACCGGCGTCGGCGGCGGCCTGGTGCTCGGCCATCAGGTCCATCGGGGCGGCTCCATGAATGCCGCCGAGTTCGGCCATACGTCGGTTACGCAGAGTGGTCCTTCCTGCTACTGCGGCAATCGGGGCTGCCTCGAGAGCTTGATCAATCCCGCCGCGCTCGTGGCCGACGCCCACCGGCTTTTGGCTGCCGGTCGTGAGAGCGCTCTCGCGAAGGCCTTCCGCCGAGGTCCGTCCACTGTGGACCATACGGCCCTGTGCCGGGCCGCGGCGGCGGGCGACGCGCTCGCCGTGGAGGTGATCGGGAGGGCCGCCGAGCACCTCGCGACGGTGGCCGTGAATGTGGTGAACATCGTCGATGTGGAGCTGATCATCCTGGGCGGGCACGGGATCCGGCACGTGGAGTCGCACTTCCGGGAGGCGGTGACGCGGGCGCTCGGGGAGCGGGCCATCGCGCGGCGGATCCGGCAGGTGGACGTGGCGCTGTCACCGCTGGGCGACGACGCGGCGGCGGTGGGGGGCGCGACGCTGGTGCTGCACTCGACGTTCTCGCCGCAGGTCTCGTCGTTGCTGGCCGGCTGAGGCAAGCGGCGGAGGGCCGCCGCCCTAATCGATCGCCACCGGCTCCGGGGCGGGTGCCGCCGGGGGCTCGTCCAGCACCTGTTCGCGCAGGCCGATGCGGGTGTGCAGGCGGCGCAGCGGGCCGGGCGCCCACCAGTTCCAGCGGCCCAGCAGGGTCATCGTGGCCGGCACGAGCAGGCAGCGCACCACCGTCGCGTCGATCACCACGGCGGTGAGCAGTCCGACCCCGACCTGCTCGATCGTGCCCAGGTCGGCGGCGGCGAAGCAGCCGAACACCACGACCATCAGCAGCGCGGCCGACGTGATGATCCGGCCGGTGTGCTGCAGGCCGCGGCGCACGGCGGCGTCGGTGTCGTCGCCGCGTTCGACGTACTCCTTGATCCGCCCGAGCAGGAAGACCTCGTAGTCCATGGAGAGCCCGAACGCGAAGGCGAACACGATGACCGTCACGAACGGGTCCAGCCCGCCGACGGTGAGCGTGTGCAGGACCCCGGATCCCCAGCCGTGCTCGAACACGGCCACCATCACACCGAACGTGGCGCCGAGGGAGACCACGTTGGCCAAGATGGCCTTCACGGGTACGACGAGTGAGCCCGTCATCGCGAACAGCAGCAGCACCATCGCGACCAGCGTGACCGTCACGGCCGCCGGCAGGTCGTCGGTGATCAGCCCGACCAGGTCGATGAGCGTGGCCGCGTCGCCGACCACCCACGACTGCACCCCGGCCGGCCGGTCGGCCCGCAGCCGGTGGACGAGGCCCTGCGCCGCGTCGTCCTGCGGCCCGCCGCGCAGCACGATGTCGACGGTGGCCACCCCCGGGCCCGCCGGCCTGGCCGGCTGCACGCCCGCCACCGCCGGGTCCCTGGCCCAGCGCGCCGCGTAGCTGTCCAGGCCGGCCGCGTCGGTGCGGGCCACGACGGTGACCACCGGCCGGTACGCCCGCCCGAAGCGGGCCGCCAGCCCGTCGGCGACCCGGGCCGACTCGACGCTGCGCGGCACGCCGTCCAGCCGCGGCAGCTTGATCGTGGCGCCCAGCAGCGGCGAGCCGGCCGCCAGCAGCAGCGCGGAGGTGCCCACGGCGATGAGCACCGGGCGCTTCTGCACCTGAGTCGAGAGCGCGGCGAAGAAGCCGCGATCGCTGCTCGCGTTCCGTTTCGACGGGCGGATCCGCTTGTGCAGCAGGCCGATCAGCGCGCCGGTGAAGGTGAGCGCGGCCAGCATGGCCACGACGGCGATCGACACGCCCCCGGCGCCGAGCGCGCCGAGCTGGTGGACGGAGAACATCATCAGGCCGGACAGGGCGGCGGCCACCGTCAGCGCGCTGAAGAAGATCGTGCGGCCGGCGGTGGCCCAGGCGCGCCCGACCGCCTCCTGTGGCGCGAAGCCGGCGGCGACCTCCTCGCGGTAGCGGGCCACGAGCAGCAGGCCGTAGTCGATGGACAGGCCGAGGCCGAGCAGCGTCACGACGGTGACCACGTTCTGGTCCAGGTCGGTGACCTTCGAGAACACCCACAGCAGGGGCATCGCGGCGGCCACCGACACGACCGCGGCGAGCACCGGCAGGCCGGCCGCGACCAGGCCGCCGAAGACGAAGACGAGCACGATCAGCGTGAGCGGCAGGGAGATGAGCTCGGCCCGGCCGAGGTCGGCCTTCTGGGCCGCGCGGACCTCGGCGTTGAGGGCCGGGTTGCCGCCGACCTGCGCGCCCGGTATGGCGTGCAGGCGGGTCCGCACCTCGTCGACGGCCCGGTCCCGCTCCGGCCTCTCCAGGTTGCCCAGCGTGACGACGACGAGCAGGCCGTGGCGGTCGGTGGCGACGTAGGCGGGAGCCTGCGCGGCGGGCACCGAGTAGGGGGTCGCGACCTGGCGCACGCCGGCGACCTGCGCGAGGTCGCCGGCCGCCGCCGTGATCGCGGTGCGGACCGCGGCGGCGTCCGGGTCGACGTTGTCGACGAGCCCGATGACGGTACCGCTGGAATCATTGCCGTCCGCGACGGCGTCCAGCCCGTCGATCGCCTCGACGTGCCTGGGGTTGCTGGCGTCCGCGATCGCGCTGAACACCGGGCCGAACGTCAGGGCGCCGAGCGCGACGACGACCACCCAGATGCCGACGATCATCCATCGGTGCCGGAAGCAGAACCGTCCAACGTTGGCGACCACGGGTCGGATCGTAGCCGCTCATGTTCTGTCGTACCCCGGCGTTACCCTGGCCTCGTTGACAACTGGACAGTGAACTTTCAGCACTCGATGACGGTGACCGCCAGGCCCCCGCGCGCCGTCTCCTTGTACTTGACCGACATGTCGCGGCCGGTCTCGCGCATGGTCTTGACCGCCTTGTCCAGGGTGACGTGGTGGGCGCCGTCGCCGTTGAGCGCCAGGCGGGCGGCGTTGATGGCCTTGACGCTGGCGATGGCGTTGCGCTCGATGCAGGGGATCTGGACCAGGCCGCCGACCGGGTCGCAGGTGAGCCCCAGATTGTGCTCCAGGCCGATCTCGGCCGCGTTCTCCACCTGGGCCGGGGTGCCGCCCAGGACCTCGCACAGGCCGGCCGCCGCCATGGCGCACGCCGAGCCCACCTCGCCCTGGCAGCCCACCTCGGCGCCCGAGATCGAGGCATTGCCCTTGATGATCAGGCCGACCGCGGCGGCGGTCAGCAGGAAGCGGACCACGCCGTCGTCGTCGGCGCCCGGGACGAAGCGCGCGTAGTAGTGCAGCACGGCGGGAATGATGCCGGCGGCGCCGTTCGTGGGGGCGGTGACGACCCGGCCGCCGGAGGCGTTCTCCTCGTTGACGGCGAGGGCGTAGAGGTTGACCCAGTCCAGGACGTGCAGCGGGTCGGCGGCATCCGGGGCCGCGGACAGGTCCGCGTGGAGGGCCGGGGCGCGGCGGCGGACCTTCAGCCCGCCCGGCAGGACGCCGTCCGGGCGGGTGCAGCCGCGGGTGACGCACTCCTGCATGACCGACCAGATGTGCAGCAGGTCGGCCCGGATCGCCGGCTCGGGGCGCCAGGACTGCTCGTTGAGCAGCATGACGTCGCTGACCCGCAGGCCCTCGGTGGTGGCGTGGGCGAGCAGCTCGGCGCCGGTGGTGAAGGGGAACTTCACCGGGTCCTCGGCCGGGGTGGGCGCGCCATCGGGGCCGACCACAAACCCGCCGCCGACGGAGAAGTAGGTGCGCTCGGCCACGGGGGAGCCGTCCGCCGCCCAGGCGTGGAAGCGCATGCCGTTGGGGTGCTCGGGGAGGCTGCGGCGGCGGTGCAGGACCAGATCGGCGTCGACGTCGAAGGCGACCGCGTGGGCGCCGCCGAGCAGTTCGAGCCGGCCCGTCTCGCGGACCGCGCGGACCCGGCCCGGTGCCGCGTCGGTGTCCACTGTGGAGGGATCGGCGCCCTCCAGGCCCAGGATCACCGCGGGGGCGGAGCCGTGGCCGTGGCCCGTGGCGCCCAGGGAACCGAACAGCTCGGCCTTGATCCGGGCCACCCGGGGGAGCAGGCCGTCGTCCTGCAGGCGGGTGACGAAGCGCCGGGCCGCGCGCATCGGCCCGACGGTGTGGGAGGAGGACGGGCCGATGCCGACGGAGTACAGGTCGAAGGCGCTGAGTGTCGTCACTGCGACCCGATCAGGGCCGTGTACGCCTCGATGTCGAGGAGGTCGGCCGCGCCGGTGACGCGCATGCGGAAGAGCCAGTTGGCGTACGGGTCCTCGTTGATCAGGGCCGGGTCGGCGGCGACGGCCGGGTTGACCTCCTCGACCACGCCGTCGGCGGGGGCCAGCAGGTCGCTCACGGACTTGGTGGACTCGATCTCGCCGCACGGCTCGCCGGCCCGCACCTCGCGGCCGGGCTCGGGCAGGTCCAGGTAGACGATGTCGCCGAGGGCGTCGGCGGCGAAGCGGGTGATCCCGACGGTGCTGAGGTCCGCGATCCATTCGTGGTCGCGGGTGTACTGCAGGTTCGGTGGCACGGTCACGAGAGGCTCCCCTGGTCGATGACGGGTGGCCTCCCCGCTCTGTCATCGAATGCCTGAGAGCTTCACCGGCCGGCCCGGCCTCGGGTGAGGCGGGCGGCGGTTTGCACCGTGGGCGCGGGACGCGGCGTCCCGGCTTTTCAGAGTCGCCTGGCCGCGGCGGTACGTGGGCCTGAGAGATTCCCGGGGAGAGTTGCTCCTTCGGCGCCCCAGCGAATGGGGACTCTCCCGCCGCGGTTTGTTCGGCGTGATGTGGAGTTGTCGCTGCGACCGTACGGGGACGTTGCCGGGCGGGTCAAGCCCGGGGCCCTCGACGCAGCTCCCGGGGCGCGGGTTTGGCTCGGGCAGGGCGTAGCGCACGCCGCCCTGGGTCCGCCCGCAGGCGGCGCCGGCGAGCGCGCCGGCCGCGTGGTGGGCGGGGTGCTCGGCGTCCCGCTCCTCGGCCAGGGCGAGGGCGACCCGGTGACGCCGCGGGCGAGCCTGCCATTGCGGCGCTGGCCCAGGCAGCGCGAACGGGCCGGGGTGCTCAGGCCGTGCGGGTGATGTCCATGAGGTGGTGCTCGCCCTCGTGGACGGTGTGCTGGCCGAGCCACAGCAGGGTGCGCTCGACCGGCTCTGGCCACGGGTAGGAGCCGACCCGGGCCAGCGCGGCGGCGTCGAGCGCGCCGAAGGCGGCCGCGAGCCGTTCGGCGTTCGCGGCCAGGTCGGCGAGCACGGCGGAAGGGTCCTGGGCGTTGTACGCGCGGGTCACCACGAGCTCGTCCCGGCCCATCGTCGCGAACTCGGGGGCGTCGGCCCGCAGGGCCAGCTCGATGCGCTCCCGTTGCACGGCGAGCACGTCGCGCAGGTGGCAGGTGTACTCCAGCGGCGACCACACCTGCGGGGCCGGCCGGCGGCGCACGTCGGGGACGGCGGCGAGGGCCGCGGCGTAGCGCCCGGCGAAGGTGCCGAGCCGGGCCGGGATCGCCCCGGCGTCGACGGTCCCGTACTCGAACCCGCACTCGTCGCACCGATCCATGCGGGTCACGGTACCTGGAACACGAGCCTCCCGACGAGGCGGAACGGCAGGCGGCCGGTGCGGACCGGCTCGCGGCGGGACGGGATGCCGGGCACCTCGCCGCGGCGCAGCGCGACGCGGGCGTCGTAGATCCACATCCGGCCGCCGGGGCGCAGGACGCGGCGCAGCTCCCGCACGCCGGCCGGCTCGGCCCAGTGGTGCAGGCTCATCGACGACACGATGAGGTCGAACGTGGCGTCCGCGAAGGGCAGCGCGCCCACGTCGGCGACGGTGAACGTCACCCGCTCGGCCAGGCCGCGCGCCGCCGCGCCCCGGCGGGCCTCCTCGATCATGGCGGCGGACAGGTCGACGCCGTCGATGCGGGCCTGTGGCAGCGCCTCGGCGAGGGCCAGAGGGACGCGGCCCGGGCCGGTGCCGGCGTCGAGGATCCGCGCGCCGGGCGGCAGCCGCGCGCCTTCGACGTCGGCGACGATCCTGCGGTACACCGCGGCGGATGGCGGTGCTGTACCAGCGGTTGGCCGCGCCCGGCATCAGCGCCGCGGTCGGCTCGCCGCTCGGCGACTTGCCGCACCTCCCCGATCGTTGAACGCGTGCCCCATCCCTCGCTGTGCGGCCCGCCCCGCGGCGGCCTGCCGCGCATCACGGTCGAGGACCTCGGCGACGGCAGCGCGCGGGTGGCCGGCTGCGACCGGGGTGCTCACATCGACGGACTTGACTGATTGTTATTGGATATATCTCGGGAACGGACGTGCCAGCGGCACGCGACGCGGCACAATTGGCCGGTTTGCATCCCTGGCGACTAGGAGTTTCCGCGGCATGGCGAGGGCCTACGTACTGGATCAACGCTCCGCGCGGCGCCCGCTGCACGTGCGGCAGCGCTGCCGGCTGCTGTTTCTCAACATGCAGGAGCGGGACCCGATCCGGGACATCGGGCTGACGCCGTACCGGGACTGGATCGCCGAGGTGACCCGGCTCGCCCCGGAGCAGATCCACGTGGTGAACGTGGCCGACGGCGAGCCCCTGCCCGACACCATCGACGCCCACGCCATCATCGGCGGCGGCTCGGGGCACTCCTCCTACGAGGAGCTGCCGTGGATCCGGCGGGTGAAGCAGTACCTCACCGAGGCCCAGCGCCGCGGGGTGCCCGAGCTGCACATCTGCTGGTCGCACCAGGCCAAGGCGGAGACCGTCGGGGCGGTGTGCAAGGTCGGGCACCACGGCCGCCGGTTCGGCATCGAGCGGCTCACCCTCACCCCGGCCGGTCGCCGTGACCCGCTCTTCCACGGCCTGCCCGACTCCTTCGAGGTCTTCACCTCGCACGTCGACGCCGTCTACGACCCGCCGGCCGCCTGCGAGTTCGGTCCCGTGACGGAGCTGGCGCGGGGCGAGGTGTACCGCAACGAGGCCCTCGCCATCGGCCCGACCGCCCGGACGCTGCAGGTCCACCCGGAGCTGACCGCGGGCATCACGGCCGCCCTGGCCCGGGTCCGCCGCCCGCAGCTGGTCGCCGAGGGCCGGCTCGGCCCGTCGGAGGTCGACTACGCCGCGTTCCTGGAGTCGCTGGACTGGGCCGACCGCGAGATCCGGGCCCGGATGCGCACCCTGCTGGACAACTGGCTGCGCTACTACGTGGCGCCGGTCCTCTGAATGCTCGCGATCGCCGGGGCCGGCAGGTGCTCCTCACCCGGACGGTGATCCTCGTCCGCATGGGCCTCAGCTCACGAACATCCCGGTGGCGTTCACCCACGTGCCGGTGATGCCGCGGGCCGCGGGCGAGGCCAGGAACGCGATCGTCTCGGCGATGTCGGGCAGCCGCGGCGAGCGGCGCAGCAGGCGCAGCGAGTCGAGGTGGGCGTGGATGCCGGCCAGCGCGCCCTCGTCGATGCCGGCGTTGACCGCCCGCAGCTTCTCGATGGTGAGCGTCTCCGGGATGCCGGCCACCCAGATGCCCATGACCCGCACGCCGCTCGGCCCGAGCTCCATGGCCAGGCTGCGCACCAGCGCGTCCAGCGCCGCGTCGGCCGGGCAGGTGCTGCCCATCATCGGGCTGTTGTGCGCCGAGCCGCTGTTCAGGGCCAGGATCAGCCCCTCGCCCTGCTCCGCCATCCGGCGGGCGGCGGCTCGGGCGGTGACGAAGTTGCCGGTGAGCCCGGCGGTGACGGCCCGGGTCAGGTCGGCCACGCTCATGTCGACCAGCGGGATGCCCTGCACGTCGCCGCGCGGCACCAGGTTGAGCGACACGTCGATGCGCCCCACGCGCGCCGCGTGCGCCTCGACCGCCTCCTCGTCCAGCGCGTCGACCACCGCGGCCTCGGCCTTGCCGCCGGCGGCGCGCAGCCGCTCGGCGAGGGCCTCGAGCGGGGCCGCGGTCCGGCCGGTCAGGTGCACCGTGGCGCCCTGTCGCGCGAAGACCTCCGCGACCGCCGTGCCGATGCTGCCCGCCGCGCCGTAGATGACCACGTTCATCGCTGCTGACTCCTCCTCGTCGCCCCGGCCGTGTGCCGTGGACGCGAGGTGTAACGCCGCCCTCCGCCCGAACTCATCGGTGGCGTCTCAAGAAAGTTTGATGGCCTCGCCGACGACGAGGTCCTCGATGCCGTACAGGAACCGCTCCATGTCGTCGCGGGGCAGCACGGCGGCGTCGGCGGTCATCGCGAGCTCCAGGCTGCCGGGCGCGTCCTGGGCGTCGAGGGCGAAGGTGGTGTTGCGCCGGGGCGCGTGCTCCACCGGCCAGGTCAGCGTGGTGCGCGCCCGGGCCCGGTGCAGCGGCTCGTCGGCGGGCGTGGCGTAGCCGGGGATCGGCATGAGCCCGCGCGTGTCGTTGACGAAGCACGAGTGGTCGCAGGCGGCGCGCAGCTGGGCGATGTCGCGATCCAGCGCCAGCTTGTCGTAGTACGCGTGCCGCTGCGCCGACAGCGCCGCCCCGAAGGTCCGCCGGACCAGCCCCGCGAAGTCCCCGGCCGTGCCCGGCAGGTGCAACAGCCCCTCCTGCGCGATCGTGTTCACCGCCCCCGCCATCCCGGGCCGGAACCGGTTGTTCACCACCACCTGGAACACCGCGTCGGGCGCCCCGCCGAGCCGCGCGGCCGCGGCGGCCGCGGCGGCGAGCAGCACCGCGCTGGGGCTCACCGCCAGCCCGATGGCCACCCGGTCGAGGGCCAGCGCGAGCGCGGGCGAGTTGAGCACCGCGTTGGGGAACACGTCGGCGGCGGGCCGCCCGGCCCGCTCGGGGAACTGGCTCTCGGGCCCGCGCGTGAGCTTGTCCACCCACGACCGCCGCGCGTTCGCGTCCTGCCGCCGCCCCTTGTCGGACTGCTGCAACGCCGCCTCCTCGAGCGGCTGCAGCAGCTCCTCCTCCGGCAGTGCTCCCCCCGCGCACAGGGTGGCGCACTCGGCGAGGAGGTTGCGCAGGCCCCAGCCGTCGGTGGCGGTGTGGGAGAGGGAGAGGATGAGGTACCCGACCCGCCCCTCGGCCACCACCACCCCGACCCGGACGGGCAGCTCGCGCTCGGCGTCGAACGCCATGCCCTGCAGCTCGTGGTAGAAGGCGTACGCCGTGTCGATCACGTCGGCCGGCGCGCACTCGCGGGCGTGCACGGGCACCGCCCCTTCGGCGTGCATGACCTGCCGGAGACAGTCCTCCCCGTCCGCGAGCCGGGTCCGGAGCGAGTCGTGGCGCCGCAGCAGCACCCGGATGATGTCGGCGACCCGGTCCATGGGCAGCGGGGGGTCGAGCGGCAGGCCGCCGGAGACGTTGTACCGCGCCGCGTCGTCGCCGAGGCGCCGCACGACGTCCCAGATCGCACTTTGACCCCAGGTCGCGGGGCCGGTACCCGCCCGGACCCCGGCGAACACGAGCTCGGACTCCACGCCGTGAGTCTCGCGGATCGATGGATGGTTGTCGACGCCCGCCCGGGCGCCATATACCGGCCCGCCACCCATTTCGCCCGGGTGGCGTGCCCTTCCGCGCGGGGCGGCTTCCGTGGGCGGGCTTCCTCGCGGGGCGCGGCCTTGACGCGGGGCGCCTGCTCGGCGTGACGGAGGACGCGGGGTCTGTGCGCATCCTGCATCCCGGCGCCGCAATCGGCATACCGGCTATTCCGCCTGCCGGGGTATGAATCCGATATGCCGCGGCGTGCGAGCGTCCGGCATGTCGGGTGTTGCCGGTCGGCGCCGCTGTCGGCAGGGCTCGCTGGTGTCGGGCGTTGCCGGCCGGCGACGTCGCCGGCTCGGCGCGCGCAAGGCTCGGCGCGCGCAAGGCTCGGCGCGCGCAAGGTTTGGCGCGCGCGAGGGTCGGCGGGCGCAAGGGCCGGCGGGCGGGTTGGATCAGCCAGGTGTCCGGATTTTTCGGACATAGGAGTGGTGCTGAAGGGGTCCTGACGTGGGGGGTTGGGTAGAAATCGCAGATGCTGCAAAACGGCGTGCTGTGCTTCCGCGGGATCAAGCAATAGCATCGACGCGTCCCATTGTGGAGGGCCGATGCTGTGCGCATCGGCCCTCCGCAACGCGCCGTCAAGCGTCAACGGTTCGAAAGGTGGCACGATCGCGTGCCCCTGCACAATTCACGGGCGGCGTCGGCAGCGCCGCCGGTGATACAGAAAATCGTTTAGTGGGCGGGATCGAAGCGGCCGTGCTTGGCGCCGTCCACAAACGATTCCCAATCCGTGGGCGTAAATTGCAGGACCGGCCCAAGGGGATTCTTGCTGTCGCGGACGCCGATTCTCCGGCCGGCGAACGCGACTTCTACACAGTTGCTGCCGCCGTTACCGTTGCTGCGGCTGCTCTTACGCCAGGCGGCGTGTTGAAACGTCGTCTCCATACATGGCACCTCCCTTCCTGGCGGGACTCCCCGGCCAGTCACTCGTCGAGCAGGCGCTTGATCATGCCGATCGACGCGTCCTGGCTGAGTGCGCGCGTGCTGAGGCGTTCGAAGTCGACCCGGTAACGCCTGACCTCTGCAGGCTGCTCTTCGTAGTAGTCCCCGGCAAGCCCTTCGAGGTACACGACGTCCAAGTGGGCGACGTCCGGGAACTCCAGCAGCGCGACCGAACCGCCGAGGAACGCATGTTCGCCGGCGTCCAGCGGCAGGATCTGCAGCGTCACGTTGGGCCGTCCGGTGGCCTCGATCAGGCGGCGCCACTGGTCGCGCATGACCTCGACGCCGCCGACGTGCCGGCGGACCACCGACTCGTCGACGATCGCCCACAGCCGCAGCGGCGCCGGTCCGCTCAGCCGCCGCTGCCTGGTCTTTCGCAGCTCGACGCGGCGTTCGATGGCGGCCGGGGGATCGTTGCTGCGGCCGCTGCCCATGAGCGCGCGCATGTACCGCTCGCTCTGCAGCAGGCCGGGCAGCACGATCGGCTCCCAGACCTTGGCCGAGGAGGCGTCGGCCTCCATGCCCACGAAGTTCCCCGGCCGCATGACGTCCTTGTAGTCCGTCCACCAGCCCCGCTGGCGGGCCAGCCGGGCCAGGGTCATCAGGGCGTCGCGGTAGTCGCTGTCCGCCACGCGGTACAGCGTCAGAAGATCGTTCACGTCCCGGGGCGTGACCGGGACGCGCGCATTCTCGATGCGGGTGACCTTGGCCGAGTGCCATTCGAAATGCCGCGAGACGTACTCCTGGGTGAAACCCGCCTCTTCCCGGCACTTCTTCAACTCCGCGGCCAGCCGGCGGCGGCGCAGTGTCGGCCCCTCGTCGACAGCCACCGTTACCTCCTGCGGTGCTCCGGTGATCGTAAACAATTCGGCGTTGACTGATACTCCGAGTCTAGTACTCGTTGCACTACGCGCAGTGCTTGGTACATGATGCTGGGGACATCGAGGATGAACCCCCACTCATTCATGATCTCCTTTCGCCAAGTGCCGAGGAGTGTGACTTCATGCTGGCCAACAGCTATTACCTTATTGCGCACGATGACCGGACGGGCCGGTCCCGCCTGCACCCGAGGGCGACCGGGCTCGGCCTGGCGGCGGGCCTCCTGGGCGAGCTGATGCTGTTCGGCCGGCTCCGGGCGATGACGGGCGACCTGTACGTCGTCAGCCACGAGCCGCCCGGCGACTCGCTCGCGCACACCCTGCTCGACCTGCTCGTCGCCCAGCCGCAGCACAAAGAGATCCGCACGTGGCTCGCCTACCTCGCGCAGGACGTGGCGGACCAGGTCGGCGAGCGGCTGCTGCGGGCCGGCGTGGTCGAGCCGGTGACCAAGCGCAAGCTGCTCGGGGCCCAGACGCTGTACATGCCGGTCAGCCCCGACCAGCGCAATGCCGCGGCCTGGGAGTCGATCCGGCTCGCCGAGGCGCTCGGCCGGCGCCGGTCGATGAACCTGTCGGACCGCGTGCTCGTGGCGCTGGTCGTGGCCACCGGCCTGACGAAGTACGTCTTCTTCAGCCCGCAGCAGCAGCGCGACTGCATGCAGGCCATGCCCGGGCTCATGAGCTCGCTGCCCGACGACCTGGTCCAGCTCGTGCAGTACACCGAGGCCGCCGTCGGGTCCGCCCTGGCCGCCGGCCGCCGGTGAACACCCCCCCGCTGCCTGAGGAGTTAAACGAACCATGGCGCGTTCCACCATGACCGGGCCCGACATCGTCGCCCGCGGGCTGGCCAACAACCGGCTCGGCGTGCCGTCGGTGGTGTTCTTCGGCGTGGCCGGAGCCGCGCCGCTGACGGTGATTCTCGGCTCGATCTCGACGATCTACGCCGTCGTCGGCAACACCGCCGTTCCCCTGGTGTACTTCGTCGCCGCCCTCATCCTGTCGCTGTTCACGGTCGGGTTCGTGGCCATGAGCCGGCACATCGTCAACTCGGGGGCCTTCTACAGCTACATCAGCCACGGGCTGGGCCGCATGATCGGGGTGGCCGCGGCGTTCATCGCACTGCCCGCGTACGCCGCCATGCAGATCGGCCTGCTCGGCCTCTTCGGCGTCGTGGCGAAGGGCATCCTCGCGGCCAGCGGGGTGAAGGTCAGCTGGTTCGTGTGCGCGCTCGTGGGCTGGTTCCTCGTGGCGATCCTCGGCGTGCTGTGGGTCGACCTCAGCGGCAAGGTGCTCGCGGTCCTGCTCACCGTCGAGATCGCTATCGTGCTCATCTACGACGTCGTGATGCTCGCCCACCCGCACGGCGGCAAGGCCGACTTCGGGCCGCTCAACCCGCAGCAGCTGGCCACCCCCGAGGTGGTCGCGATGCTGGTGCTGGCGATCGCGGGCTTCGTCGGCTTCGAGGCCACGGTCGTGCTGTCGGAGGAGGCGAAGGACCCGAAGAAGACCATCGGACGGGCCACCCACTGGGCGGTGCTCCTGCCCGGCCTGCTGTGCGGGGTCTCGGCCTGGGCGATGTCGGTCAACGCCGGCGACATCGTCGGGCGGGCCAAGTCCGACCAGACCGACCTGGTGTTCAACCTCGTGGCGGTGTACGTGCCGGAGGCGTTGGTCAACATCGGGTACATCCTGTTCCTGACCAGCGTGTTCGCCGCGATGCTGGCCTTCCACACGTCGGTGACCCGCTACCAGTTCGCCCTCGGCCGTGAGCGCGTGCTGCCGCGGATCTACGGCGTCGCGCACCCGCGCACCGGGGCGCCGATCGCGGGCTCGCTGACCCAGAGCGTCCTCGCGCTGGGCGTGCTCATCGTGTACGTCGTGACGCACACCGACCCGCTGGTCCACCTGTTCGCGTGGATGACGGTCGTCGGCGGCCTCGGCGTGCTGATCCTGATGTGGGCCACGTCGGCCGCGGTGATCGGCTTCTTCCTGCGCAACCGGCGCCGGGAGAACGTCTGGCGCTCCCGCATCGCCCCGATGCTCGCGTTCCTGCTGCTCAGCATCGTGCTCGCGGCGACCGTGATCGGGCTCGGGCAACTGCTGCAGGTGCCGGCGGACTCGCCGTTCAACTGGCTCTTCCCGACCATCTACGCGGTCTGCGCGACCTTCGGCATCGGGTGGGCCGCGATCATGCGCGGCGCCCGGCCGGAGGCCTACGCCGGCATCGGCCGCGGCACCGAGGGCTTCGTGGTGCCGGAGAACGTCTTCGGCCGCCCGGCGCGCCCGCACCGGGTGACCGCCGACGTCGCCCACCACGCGGCCTAGCCGCACCCGCTTTCCCGGAGAGGATGGTCATGACGCACGCCATTCAGGACGTTGTCGTTCGCGACATCGACCCGGTCGCCACCGAGGAGATCACCGAGGTGCTGGCGGCGGCGATGGGCGACGGCGCCGTCGCGCGCTGGCTGATGCCCGACGCGGCGCTGCGCCGCGAGTCCAACCCGGCGTACTTCGCCATCTTCGCCGAGCACGCGGTGCGCTTCGGCGAGGTGTACGCGAGCGTCGACCCGATCGACGGCAAGCTCTCCGGGGTGGCGCTGTGGTTCCCGCTCACCCAGGCGATCCCGCCGCCGGTCGACTACGACAGCCGGCTGAAGGAGGTGGCCGGCCCCGCGTTCGACCGCATCAGCCACCTCGACGCGGCCCTCGAGGCCGAGCACCCGCTCGTGCCGCACCACTATCTGGCGTTCATCGCGGTGCGGCCCGACCGGCAGAACCTCGGCATCGGCAGCTCCCTGCTGGCGCGCCACCACGCCCGGCTGGACCGCGCCGCCCTGCCCGCGTACCTGGAGGCCAACGACCCGGACAACCGGGAGCTGTACCTGCGCCACGGCTACGTGAGCCGGCCGCCGGTGCTGCTGCCCGACGGCCCGCCGGTGTGGCCGATGTGGCGGGAGCCGTTGGTGTAGAAGACTTCTAGGCGGCGGTGGGGAACTCGTAGAGCCAGTACTGCTGCTCGTCGATGCGCTGCGCCTTCACGTCGCCGGACAGGCGGTGCAGCATCAGCCGCACCACGCGGGCCATGTGCCGGACGTCGTCGGTGCGGTTGCAGAAGTCCAGCGCGATGAGGCCGTTCTGCGCCGCCGCCGTCAGGTACATGGCCGTCACGAGCTCGCCGAAGGCGGCGGCGGCCCGGGCGTCGGCCTGGGTGGCGACGAAGCCGCAGTACCAGATCCGCTGCTCGGCGTAGTGGTGCGGCCAGCGGCGTTCGAAGTACGGCGGAGAGATCAGCGGCACCGCGTCGAGGTGGTTGGTGTAGATCGACATGCCGCGGACCGTGTCGTCGTCGTCCAGGCAGAGGTACTTCGAGATCCGCGGGTCGCCCATGACGTCGTCGAACTCGTGGCGGTACATCAGGTGGCGCTGCACGGCCAGCGCGTTGAGCTCGGCGAATGCCTCCGAGTAGAGCGTCCACGCCTCTTCGCGCTGCTCGCCATCCACTTGATCGACAATCTTGACATTCATGTCCAGCACTCCGATCGCCGTCGGCCAGGCACACGTGCTTGCGGCGGTTGGGGGAAGTCGCCGCGTCGATGGGAAGGTCAACTTGGAGCAGTGGATCAACGGTGAGTAGTCGATCAGCTACTTTCGATCGTTTGTGTATTGAGAGTAGTCCAAGAGTCACCGAGTGCAATATGGTGACTCCAATCCGTCGCCATTTGCGATCTCGGGAGGGTCCATGGACCGCCTGTACGGCTTCCCGCCGGCCCCCGAACTCGTCATTGACCTGGACAAAGTGGCCGCGAGTTACCGTGCGTTGGCCACCGCGTTGCCAGGTGTCGATGTGCACTTCGCGATGAAGTGCAACCCCCACCCGGAGATCCTGGCGCTGCTGCACGCGCTCGGCTGCCGCTTCGAGATCGCCTCCGCCGCCGAGCTCGACGCCCTGGTGGCGATCGGGGCCGACCCGGCGCTGGTGCTGTCGAGCAACCCGGTCAAGCCGGCCGCGCACATCGCCCGGCAGTTCGCGGCCGGGGTGTGGCGCTTCGCCTTCGACTCCGAGGGTGAGCTGGACAAGCTGGCCGCGGCCGCGCCGGGGGCGGCCGTCCTCGTGCGGCTGGCGGCGCACCAGATCCGCAGCGGCGTGCCGAGCGAGGGCAAGTTCGGCGTCGGCGTCGACGCCGCGGTGGCGCTCATGCTGGCCGCCCGCGAGCGCGGGCTGGTGCCCTACGGCGCCGCCTTCCACGTCGGGTCGCAGATGCTGCTGCCGCACGCCTGGCGGGCGCCGCTGCGGGCCGTGGGGACCTTGATGTACAAATTGGCGGCCGAAGATGTGTTTTTGCACATGGTGAACCTCGGCGGTGGGTTTCCCGCGCGGTACACCGCAAAGACGCCGCCGCTGGCCGACTACTGGGCCACGATCGGCGCCGGGCTGGCGGATCTGCCGTATCGCGTGGCCGCCGTCTGTGAGCCCGGGCGGGCGGTCGTGGCCGAGGCCGGGCGGCTGCGGGCGACCGTGATCGGCACTGCCGAGCGGGGCGGCCGGCGCTGGGCGCACCTGGACGTGGGGGCCTTCAACGGGCTCATGGAGAGCCTGGAGACCGGCAACCAGCTGCGGTTTCCCGTCTCCGACTCGCGGGGCGGCGCGACCCGCGACCGGTTCCACCTGACCGGGCCGACGTGCGACAGCCAGGACACGATCATGTTCGACGTCGAGTTGTCGGCCGACCTGCGCGCCGGCGACGAGGTGTACCTCGACTGCACCGGTGCATACACCACGGTGTATGCGTCTGGGTTCAATGGTTTTGATGTGCCGGTTGTTCGCTGTGTGACTGGTGTGGCCATTGAAACCAGTGATGACGCTGCGTACTGTGGTTGATACGCTCAGTTTCCTGATCTCCTTCGTGCTTTCTCGGTCCGACTAACGGAGGAACTGTGTCCCGAACCCGCCGGGTCGTTCATGCGCTCACCGTCGCGGCGCTCGTAGTCCCCGCCGCCGTCCTCGCCACGGCCGGGCCGGCCGCCGCGGCAGCCGCCGCGGTCGCGTCCGGTGGATACTCCGCCGTCATCAAGCGCACCTCCTACGGGGTGCCGCACATCACCGCCAGCAGCGTCGGCAGCGTCGCCTTCGGCCAGGCCTGGGCCTACGCCGAGGACCGCTTCTGCGACCTCGCCGACCAGATCGTGAAGGTGCGCGGCGAGCGGTCCCGCTGGTTCGGCCCCGGGCCGGACGGCGCCAACCTCGCCACCGACTTCGCCTACGCCTCGCTCGGCGTCGTCGACCGCGCCCGCACCCAGCTCGCGCAGCTCTCGCCCGAGGAGCTGTCGATCGTCAACGGCTACGTGCGCGGCTACAACGCCTTCCTGGCCACCAGGGGCGCCGCCCGCGTGCCGGGCTGGTGCGCCGGGCAGCCGTGGGTCGGGCCGATCACCAACGTGGACCTGCTGGCGTACGAGCGCGACATCGCCCTGCTGGGCAGCGGCGGCGCGCTGCTCGCCCCGATCGCCGCGGCCACCCCGCCCACGGCACTGACCTCCTCGGCGCCGGCGCCGGCGATCGCCCCGTCGCTGGTCCGCGAGGGCGCGCGACAGCTGATCAACCAGGACAAGAAGCTGTCCAGCAACGGCTGGGCGCTGGGCGCCGACAAGTCGCAGACCGGCAAGGGCATGCTCGTGGGCAACCCGCACTTCCCGTGGGAGGGCGAGCTGCGCTTCTGGGAGTCCCAGCTGACCGTGCCCGGCAACGTCAACGTCTACGGCGCCAGCCTCGGCGGCCTGCCCGGCGTGCAGATCGGCTTCACCGACAAGGTGGCCTGGACGCACACCATCGCCGCCGGCCAGCGCTACACGTTCTACGCGATGACCCTCGACCCGTCCTCGCCGACGCGGTACATCGTCGACGGGCGCAGCGAGGCGATGACCGGCAAGACGGCCACGGTGAAGGTCAAGCAGCCCAACGGCTCGCTGCAGAACGTCACCCGCACCATGTGGTCCACGCGGTACGGCCCGGTGCTGGACCTCGGGGCGCTCGACCCGTCGCTGGGCTGGAACACGGTCAGCGCGATCAGCTACCGCGACGCCAACATCGACAACGACCGGCTGACCCGGGTCTGGTGGAACATGGCCCGCGCCACCGACGTCAACGGGCTCAAGGCCTCGATCGGCCGCGACCAGGGCATCCCGTGGGTCAACACGATGGCCACCGACTCGGCCGGCAATGCGCTCTACCTCGACTCCTCGCCCACGGCCAACCTCTCGGCGTCGGCCCTCGAGGAGTGGGGCAGCAACCCGCTCGGCCTGCTCGACGGCAGCAACAGCGCCAACGCCTGGGTCGTCGCGCCGGGCGCCCGCTCGCCGGGCCTGATCCCCTTCGCCCAGCAGCCGCAGCTGCAGCGCCGCGACTACGTGCTCAACTCCAACGACAGCCACTGGGTGCCCAACGCCAACCAGTTCCTGACCGGGTTCTCGCCGCTGCAGGGCCCCGAGGGCGCGCCGCTGACCGTGCGCACCCGGCAGAACTTCAAGCTCATCGCCAGCCAGGCCAAGTTCGACCTCGCCGGCCTGGGCGCCACGATCCTGTCCGGCGACACGTACACGGCCGCGCAGCTGGCCGCCTACACGGTCGCCGCCTGCCGGGCCCGCGGCGCCACGCCCGTGGTCGTCGACGGCACGCCGGTCGACGTCAGCCCCGGTTGCACCGCACTGGCCAACTGGGACAAGCAGTTCGAGCTCGCCAGCCGGGGCGCGGTGCTGTGGCGGGAGACGGTCGGCGCGGTCGTGGCCCAGAATCCGGGCGCGCTGGACGCCGACGGGCCTCTCTTCGGTACGCCGTTCAGCGCCACCGACCCGGCCCGCACCCCGCGCGGCGGGCCGGCGTCGCCGGACGCGATCCTCGACGGGCTGGCCCGGGCCATCCTGCGGATGCGGGCCGTCGGGCTGGCGCTCAACGTGCCGCTGTCCCAGGTGCAGTACACGATCAAGAACGGCCAGAAGATCCCGGTGCCGGGCTCGACGGAGAACATCGGCATCGCCAACATGGCGCAGTACGAGCCGGTGCCGGGCTCCTCGCTCGAGCCGTTCATCGACCCGGGCACGTTCGCCGGCGGCAGCGACCTCACCGACAAGGGCTACGTGGTCAACTACGGGACCAGCTTCCTGCTGACCCTGGCCTACACCTCGAGCGGGCCGTCGGCCAAGTGCATCCTCACCCTCAGCGAGTCCGCCGACCCGGCCTCGTCGCACTACAGCGACCAGACGCAGCTGTACTCCCAGAAGAAGCTGCGCGACTGCCGATACTCGGACTCGGCCGTCTCGGCCGACACCCAGTCGGTGGAGCTGGTCGCCGCCACCGCTTGATCGATGTCTCGCACTGTGGGCCCTGACCTGCTCGGCTGGTTAGCCGGGCGGTCAGGGTCTAGGGTTGCGGGAGCGGGCACACGGCGGTGTCGCACCGGGAGGTTGGCATGCAGGCCAAGGACCAGCCAATGCTTCCGATGGCAGCGAGCGCGTCCTCACCCTCCGTGTCCGTCCCAGCACCCGTGCCGCTGCGCCCATCCTCCTTCCGCTCCCGTTTCTCCCGGGTGAGCCGCACGCTCGCCCCCCGGTCCCGCCGCACGGCCACCGTCGAGGCGCCCGCGCTCGCCGCCCTGACGGGTGGGGGCGAGCACGACGACTGGTCGATCGAGCGGGTGCTCGCCGAGCGGGCGATCGAGCCGCTGTTCCAGCCGATCGTCGAGCTGCACTCGCTGCGGCCGGTCGGCGTGGAGGCGCTGGCCCGCGGGCCGGCCGGCAGCCGGCTGTGGCACCCGCGGCCGCTCTTCGCCGCGGCCGTCGCCGCCGGGCGCCTGGCCGAGCTCGACACGCTCTGCGCCGAGCGGGCGCTGGAGCTGGCCCGGGCCGCCGCCGCGCCGCCGCCGCTGGTATTCGTCAACGCCGAGCCGGCCGTCGTCGACCAGCCGCCGTCGGCCCGGCTGCTGGAGCTCATGACGAGCAACCCGCCCTTCCGGATCGTGGTGGAGTACACCGAGCGGTCCCTGTCCGCCCGCCCCGCCGCGCTGCTGCAGCTGGCCGCCGCGATCCAGTCGCACGGCCACGGCCTGGCCCTCGACGACGTCGGCGCCGACCCGATGTCGCTGGCCTTCCTGCCGCTGCTGGAACCCGAGGTGGTCAAGCTCGACCTGCAGCTGCTGCGGGCCCCGCACTCGCCCCGGACCGTCGAGGTGGTCGCCGCGGTGCACGCGGTGGCCGAGCGGACCGGCGCGCTCATCGTCGCCGAGGGCATCGAGACCGAGGACGACCTGGCCAACGCCCGCGCGCTTGGCGCCAACTGGGGGCAGGGGCTGCTCTTCGGCGGCCCGGCCCCGCTCGCGCCCTTCGAGGAGGCCGGCCTCGCCGACACGGCCGACCTGGCCTCGGCGTCGCTGCTGCGCCCGTCCCGGCCCGGGCTGCACCTGCCCTCCGGCACGCCGTTCGAGGCCGCCGCGGCCCGGGGCAAGGCGCGTCAGGGCACCGCCGAGGCGTTCGCCGCCCACATGGAGCACCTGCTGCGCCGGGCCCAGCAGGACCACGGCGCCGGCGCGGTGGTGCTGGCGTCCTGCACCGACGCCGAGACCGCGCGGTCGTGGCTGCCGGCGCTGCGCGGGCTCGCCGATCGGGCCGCGTTTGTCGGCCTGGTCGCGCCGCTGCACCCGGCGGCGGTCGCCCCGGGCGTGCGCTTCGCCGCCGGTCCGGGCGCCGAGGTCGAGGAGTGCGCGGCGGTGGTCATCGCACCGCGGTATGCGGCGGCGGTGTGCGGGCGCGGCAGCCTCGAGTCGGTCGCCTTCGCCCACACCGAGGACCGCGCGCTGGTCGCCTCCATCGCGCGCATCGTCCTGCAGCAGCTGCCCCGCTGACGGGGCGGGTGTCTCCTTGAGACGCTCGCTGAGACCCTCGAGGAACTCCAGCACGCCCGGCGGGCCGGGGCACCTCTGTCTACTTGAGACGCTCGCTGAGCCCCTCGACGAACTCCAGCACGCCCGGCGGGCCGTCCACGATGAGGTCGGCCCGCTCGGCGAGCCGGGGCACCTCGTCCGAGCCGCTGCAGACCTTGAGTCCCGCGACGCCGGCCTCCCGTAGCCGCTCGACGGCGTCGAAGGCGGCCAGGTCGCCGAGGTCGTCGCCGAAGTAGGCGACCGCCCGGACCCGATGCCGCTCGGCGATCGCCTGCAGCGCGTGGCCCTTGTCGACGCCCGGCGGGCGCAGCTCGAGGACCATCCGCCCCGGCTCCAGCGCCAGCCCGTGCCGGCCGGCCAGCTCCGCCAGCGGCTCGCGCAGCGCCTCGAAGGCCCGCTGCGGCTCGTCGGCCCGGCGGGTGTGCACCGCCACCGACATCGTCTTGTCCTCGATCGTCACTCCGGGGAGCCCGGCCCGCTCCAGCAGGCCCGGCAGCTCGGCCCGGGCCGCCGCCACCCCGGGCGGGGCCGGCTCGGAGACCACCGACTGGCTGCCGCAGTCCCAGCGCTGCATGCCGTAGAGCCCGAAGATCGAGAAGTGCTCCAGCGCGGCCAGCCCGCCGAGGTTGCCCAGGCGCAGCACATCGGCGACCGGCCGGCCGGTGATGATCGAGATCGATCCGACCAGCTCGGCGAGGTGCCCGAGCGCGGCGATGACCCCCGGGTAGGGCCGGGACAGCCCCGGGTCGGCCACGATCGGCGAGAGCACGCCGTCGAAGTCGAACGCGAGGGACGCCTCCTGCGGCCGGTCGAGGATCGCGGCCAGCCCGGCCGCCCCTGCCGCCGTGTCGGGGCTTCTCAGCACCATGTACCGAAGGCTACCGGACGGCCACGGATGCTACCTATGACGTGGTGACGCGGCGCACAGCCGCGGAGCTTGCCAGGCTTCCCGAAAATAATACTTGTCCGATAGGATTAGTCGCATGTCTCGACTTGCCAGTCCGGTCGACATCGCCGCCCACGGCGAGTACCGGGTGCCTCAGCGGCCCGACGACCCGCGGCCGCTGTACCGCTTCGCCGGGCGGGTGCCCGACAGCGCCGAGGCCGGGCGCTACCACATCTACGCCGGCTGGTTCTGCCCGTGGTCGCAGCGGGTGACGATCACCCGGGCCCTGGCCGGCCTGCAGGACGTCGTCTCCGTGTCGTACATCGACAACGAACGCGACGGCCGGGGCTGGGCGTTCCGGGAGCGCTACGGCCCTGACCCGGTCAACGGCTTCGCGCTGCTGCGGGAGGCGTACGAGGCGACCGAGCCCGGGTTCGACGGCCACATCAGCGTGCCGACCCTGTGGGACCGCGACGCCGGCCGCGTGCTCAGCAACGACTTCAAACTGATCGGCATCGACCTGGCCACGCGCTTCCGGCACCTGGCCGAGCCGGTCGTCGAGACCTATCCGGAGGAGCACCGGGAGGAGATCGAGCGGCTCGACGCCTGGCTCGGGCCGGCGGTCAACCAGGGGCGCGACCCGGCCGCGCGCAAGGCGGCGCTGGTCGAGCTGGACCAGCGGCTGGGGGAGCGGCGCTACCTGCTCGGCGACGCCGTGACGGAGGCCGACGTCCGGCTCTTCGTGACGCTGGTCCGCTCCGGGCACGAGGTCGCCGAGCACCCCAACCTGTGGGCCTACGCGCGCGACCTCTACGCCATCCCCGCGTTCCGCGACACCACCGACTTCGCCACCTTCACCTCGGCCGGCGCCGACCTCCCCGACTGGAGCGCGCCGGTGACGCGGTGAAGTTCCTGGCCATCACGCTCTTCCAGCCGGCCTTCGCCCCGGTGCTGCGCCGCGAGATCCCCAGCCGCCCGTTCCCGGCTGCGGCCGGCGGGTAGGCGCAGCCCGGTGCTCTCCGGCGGCCGCGAGCCGGCCGCCGGAGCTGCCGCGGTGCACGCCCGCGGCCCTTCCGGGTCGTGTCCACGAACTGCTCGTTGAAGCGGCTGGCCGCCACCCTCACGCACACCGGGGTGCCAGCCGCGGGGTCAGGCAATCGCCGCCGCCGATGGCTACGATGGGCGGTTGATGGACGCCTCCGACGACGTGTTCGCCCGGCTCGACACCACCGTGGCCCACCCCGCCCGGCGGTACAACTACTGGCTCGGCGGGGACGACCACTTCGCCGCCGATCGGGCCTCAGGCGACGCCATCGCGTTCGCCATGCCGGGCGTGAAGCTCATGGCCGTGGAGAACCGCGCGTTCATGGCCCGGGCCGTGCGGTATCTGGCCGAGCAGGGCGTCCGGCAGTTCCTCGACATCGGCACCGGCATCCCGGCCCCGAACAATACCCACGAGGTCGCGCAGTCCGTCGACCCGGCCACGCGCGTCGTGTACGTCGACAACGACCCGATCGTCCCCACCCGCTCCCGCGCCCTGCTGGCCAGCGCGCCGGGCGGCGTGAACGTGTACCTCGACGCCGACGTGCGCGAACCCCGCTCGGTCCTGGAGCACCCGGACCTGCGGGCCACGCTCGACCTCTCCAAGCCCGTCGGCCTGCTGCTCGTCGCCGTGCTGCACTTCATCCGCGAGGACGAGGACCCGCAGGCGATCATCCATGCGCTCGCGGGCGCCCTCGCGCCCGGCAGCTTCGTCGTCGCCTCCCACGCCACCTGGGAGTACCTGCCGGCGGAGGCGATCGCGGCGCTGATCGCGAACAACCGGGACGGGCGGTTCCAGCCGCGCACGGGGGCGCGCTTCGCCGAGCTGCTGTCCCGCTACTCGCCGGTGCCGCCGGGGATGGTCTCCGTCGCGCACTGGCGCGCCGACGACGTTCCCGGGCCGCGCCCGGCGGCCGAAGACGTCGCCTGCCACGGGATCGTGGCCCGGATCGACTGACTGGAACGGGACCCCGGGCGTAATCCCCGGGAATATATACCGAGTGTATATCCCCGGTGTATGGTGGCCGGCATGAGCGTTCCTCTGACTCTGCTCGGCCTGCTCGAGCGCGAGCCCAGCCACGGCTACGACCTCAAGCGCGATTACGACACCTTCTTCGGCCGCGGCCGTCCACTGCCCTTCGGCCAGGTGTACTCCACGCTCGGCCGCCTGGCCCGCGACGGCAAGGTCGTGATCAGCGAGGTCGAGGCCGGCGACGGGCCCGACCGGAAGCGCTACGTCATCACCGAGCTCGGCGCGACCGAGGTCGACGCCTGGCTCACCCAGCCCGTCGAGCCCGAGCCGCACCTGCAGACCGTGCTGTTCTCCAAGGTGATGCTCTCGCTCATGCTGGACCGCCCGGCGCGGGAGTACCTCGACATGCAACGCGCCGCGCACCTCAAGCGGATGCGCGAGCTGCACGAGATCAAGAAGGGCGACGACCTCATCGAGGCGATGCTCGCCGACCACGGGTTGTTCCACCTCGAGGCCGACCTGCGCTGGATCGAGCTGACCGTCGCGCGGCTGGGCCACCTCACCGGGCTGGTGCGGCGATGAGCGCCCTCATCGAGGCCCGCGACGCCGTGCTGTCCTTCGGCGCCACCCCGGCCCTGCGCGGCGCGTCCTTCGAGGCCGGGCCGGGCGAGATCGTCGCCATCATGGGGCCGAGCGGCTCCGGCAAGTCGACCCTGCTGCACTGCCTGGCCGGCATCCTCGCGCCCGAGAAGGGCGAGATCCGCTTCGACGGGCGGCGCATCGACACGCTCGACGAGCAGGGGCGCAGCACCCTGCGCCGGCAGCAGTTCGGATTCGTGTTCCAGTTCGGCCAGCTCGTTCCCGAGCTCACGGTCGAGGAGAACGTGGCCCTGCCGCTGCTGCTCGGCGGCATCCGGCGGGCCGGTGCGCTGCGCCAGGCCTGCACCTGGCTGGAGCGGCTCGGACTGGAGGGCACGCGGGGCCGCCGCTCCGGGGAGCTGTCCGGCGGGCAGGCCCAGCGGGTCGCGCTGGCCCGCGGCATGATCAACCGGCCCCGGGTGCTCTTCACCGACGAGCCGACCGGGTCGCTCGACTCGCTCACCGGCGAGCAGGTCATGGACCTCATGGTCGCCGCCGCCCGCGAGCAGGGGACCACCATCGTGCTGGTCACGCACGAGCCGCGGGTCGCCATGTACGCCGACCGGGAGGTCGTCGTGCGCGACGGCACGGTGCACGCGCTCGCCGGCGAGCGGAGTGGCTCGTGATTCCGTTCGGCCTGCGCCTCGCCGTGGCCGCTGGGCGGGACGCGCTCGTGCGGTTCGTGGTCCTCGTGTTCGCCGTGACCCTCGGCGTCGGGCTGCTGCTGTGCACCGTGGGCGGGGTCCGCGCGCTCAACGCCCAGTTCGACCGGATCGGGTGGATGAACCCGTCGCCCGCCATCGTGGGGTCCGCCGATCCCGTCGTGTGGGTGCACCGGTACGACACCTTCGACGGCCGCGGCATCGAGCGCATCGACGTCGGCGCGACGGGCCCCCGCACGCCCACCGCGCCCGGGCTGCCGCGGCTGCCCGTCCCGGGGGAGTACTTCGTCTCCCCGGCCCTGCGCGACCTCATCGCCGCGAACCCGGCCGACCAGCTCGCCGTGCGCTTCCCGGGCCACCAGGCCGGGCTGATCGGCGACGCGGCGCTGGCCTCGCCGGACTCGCTCGTCGTCGTGGTCGGGCGCACCGCGGGCGAGGTGGGCGGGATCTACGGCGAGCGGAAGGTCACCTCGCTGTCCACCGCGGGCCGCGGCAAGCCGGAGGCCGCCCTCGACCTGGTGCTCTCGGTCGTGGCCGGCGGCCTGCTGTTTCCCGTCCTGATCTTCATCGGTACCGCGACCAGGCTCAACGCCACCCGAAGAGAACAGCGCTTCGCGGCCATGCGGTTGGTCGGCGCCACCCCGCGGCAGGTCAGCGCGCTCGCCGCGGTCGAGTCCACGGCGGCCGCGGTCATCGGCACGCTGCTCGGCTTCGCGCTGTTCCTGCCGCTGCGCTCGGCGATGGCACAGTCTCCGATGATCACCGCCCAGCGCCCGTTCCCGGAGGACATCTCGCCGGGCTGGCTCGGCGGCGTACTCGTCGCCGTCTGCGTGCCGCTGGCCGCCGCCATCGCGGCCCGCTTGGCGATGCGCCGGGTGCGCATCTCGCCGCTCGGCGTGGCCCGCCAGGTCACCCCGAAGCCGCCGAGCGCCTGGCGGCTGCTCCCGGTGATCCTGGGGCTGCTGGAGCTGGCGTACTTCGTGGGTCGCCGGCCCCAGACCTCCAACGGGCAGACGGCGGCATTCCTGCCGGGGTTCCTGCTGATCATGGCCGGGCTGGTGTTCGCCGGCCCGTGGATCACCATGGTCGGCGCCCGGTTCATGGCCCGCCGCGCCCGCCGGCTGCCCACACTCGTCGCCGCCCGCCGCCTGGCCGACAACCCCCGGGCCGCGTTCCGCGCGATCAGCGGCGTCGTGCTGGGGCTCTTCGTGGTCAGCGTGGCCACCGGCGTGATCGGGACCATCGTGCAGGAGCGGTCGGTGCGCTACAACTCGCTCGCCGCCGTCACGATGATGGAGCAGTTCGACTTCAGGACCGGCGGCGGCAAGGTTCCGGACGAGCTGAAGGACCGGCTGCGCGCCATCCCCGGGGTGACCTTCGTCCAGCCGCTGCGCTTCAACCCCGAGCCTGTCCCCGATGAGCTGGGCAGCGTCATCGCGTGCGCCGATCTGGCGCGGATCCCGCAGTACGGCACGTGCGCCCCCGGCGCCGAGGTCGCCAGCGTCTACGCCAACCTGATCGGCTACAGCCACGACCGCACCAGCGCCGGGTCCGCGACCGTCTGGCCCGCGACCGCGTTGCGCGCGGCGGACCTCGACGCCTTCCCGATCGGCATGCTGATCATCGGCCTGGACGGCTCGACGGCGGCCCACGAGCGGGCCCGGACGACGGTGGAACTGGCCTATCCCGACGGGGTCATGCCGGGCACCGACGTCGACTTCAGCAGCGACTCGCGCACCCAGCTGAACATGTTCCAGCAGCTGGCCAACGTCATCATGCTGTTCAGCCTGCCGATCGCCGGCTGCAGCCTGGCGGTGGCGGTGGCGGCGGGGCTTGCCGAGCGCAAGCGCCCGTTCAGCCTGTTGCGGCTGACAGGGGTGCCGCTGCGCGCCCTGCGCCAGGTGGTGGCGCTGGAGAGCGCGGTGCCGCTGCTGGCCGTCGCCGTGCTGGCCACCGGCGTCGGGTTCGCCGCGGCCCAGCTGTTCCTGCGCGCCCAGATGGACTACACGCTGACCCCGCCGGGCTGGACCTTCTACGCCATGGCCGCCTTGGGCCTGCTCCTGTCGCTGGGCATCATCGGCTCGACCCTGCCGCTGCTGGAGCGCATCACCGGCCCGGAGGCCGCCCGCAACGACTGACCCGCAACGACTGACCCGGAATGCAATGACCGAGGGTCCCGCTTCCACGCCGAACCGTCGATGCCGGGGCGCGCGTCCGGGCGCTACCGTGCCCGCCGCGCCCCGGCCACGATGGGCGGATGCACATCGACCAGGCCACCCTGCAGGTCGGCGAGCTCATCCGCCAGGTCACGCACACCGAGATCCGCCTGCCCGAGCTGCAGCGCAGCTACGTGTGGCGGCCGACCCAGGTCGCCAAGCTGGTCGACTCGCTGTACCGCGGATTCCCCTTCGGCTCGCTGCTCTTCTGGCAGTCGGACGAGGAGCCGGTGACCCGGGCGATGGCGGTCGCCGGCGCGGTCGAGAAACCCTTCAAGCCGCCGCTGTACCTCCTCGACGGCCAGCAGCGCCTCACCTCGCTGCACCGGGTCTTCACCGACCACCCGGACGCCCAGATCGTCTTCCACGTCGAGAAGGGGCGCTTCCAGAACCAGAGCGCGGTCACCGAGGCCGATCCGAACTGGATCAAGGTGTACTCCCTGCTGCGGGGCGAGGAGTCGCTCATCTCGATGATCGGCCGGCTGCGCTCGGCCGGGTGCCAGCTGCCGGACCTGGAGATCGAGCGCCGGCTCTCCGCGGTGCGGGCGCTGGAGCGGCGCACGTTCCACGTCGAGATCCTCCGCGACTGCGACTACCACGACGTCTCCGAGATCTTCGTGCGGGTCAACAGCGCGGGCCGCCCGCTGAGCCGGTCCGACCTGGCCATGTCGACCCTGTCGGCGCGGTGGCCGGGCGTGCTCGACAAGCTCCAGAAGGAGGCCGCCCACTGGCGCCACGCCGGCTACGGCGACCTCGACGTGGACTTCCTGACCCGCGCCTTCGCCGCCGCGCTGTTCGGCGGCGGCATGTCCTCCTGGTCCGTCAACGACCTGAGCAAGGTCGCCGAGCCCGACCTGGCCCGCGCCTGGGAGGTCGTGCGGCGCGGCCTCAAGCCGCTGGTGCACCTGTTGAAGGCGGACCTTCGCCTGTACCGGTCGGAGTCGCTTCCCTCGCTCACGGTGCTCATCCCGCTCGTCGTGCTGCTCGGCGAACGGCCCGACGAGCCGGTCGACGAGCAGACGAACAAGGCGCTGCTCTACTGGCTGCTCATCGCGACCGTCCGCGCCCGCTACTCGACCTCCTCCGACACCAACCTGACCCGGGACATCCAGGCGGTGCGCAAGCCGGAGCCGGTCCGGGGCCTGCTGCGCAACCTGGGCGTGCTGCAGGCGGTGCCGGCCATCACCCCCGACTCGATCGCCGGGCGCTCCAAGGAGAGCCCCTACTTCTTCCTGAGCCTGCTCGTGGCCCAGCACCGGCGGGTGCGGGACTGGTGGTACTCGACCGAGATCATGCCCGGGGAGCAGGACTACCAGCTGCAGTACCACCACGTGCATCCGGTGGCCACGCTGGAGCGCTACGACAAGGGCGAGATCAACGACCTCGCGAACCTGGCGTTCATCTCCCGTAAGGCGAACCTGAAGATCAGCGACCGCTCGCCGGTCGACTACTTTCCCACGGTCAACCGGGATCGGCTGGCCGAGCACCTCATCCCGATGGCCGAGGAACTCCGGGCCGCGGAGGCGTTCCCGCGCTTCCTGGCCGAGCGGCGGCGGCTGCTGGCCGAGGCGATGACGCAGCTGCTCGCCTCGTTCCGGCCGGACTGGCTCGACCAGCTGCCGAGCGCGCCGGCGGCGAACAGCGACGGGTACAAGCTGACGATGGTGCTGTACGGCAGCGCCTGGATCCCCGGGACGCTCGTCTTCCATGCGTCCGGGGCCGGGGTGGCGTGGTCCGGGTCGACCGACATGGACGACTTCGTGGCGGCGGTCACCGCGGCCACCCGCGGCCAGGACGGGGACGTGCGGATCAGCGACGAGCAGGTGCCCGTGCAGGTCGTGGAGGACGCGATCGAGGTGCCGATCGGGCCGTTCGTGGTGTCGGGGACCGCCCAGGAGTGGCTCGACATCATCGACCGGGAGCTGGCGGTGATGCAGGCGCCCGGGCGGATGCCGGCCGTGGCGGACAAGCCGTGGGCCGGCGAGCGGATCCCGCTGCCGGCCGGAAGCACGGACTGAAGGGACCGGGCCAGCGTCCCAGCCGGCGCCGCAGATCGAGGCCGGGCGGTTGAGCAGCTGCCGGCCGGGAGGGGCAGGCTAGCGGTCCCAGCCGGCGCCGAAGGCCGAGGCCGGGCGGTTGAGCAGGCCCGCGGTGCCGGCGGCGATGTTCTTGCGCAGCTGGGCCTTCGACTTGGCGCCCTTCGACGTCACCGGCGGGCCGATCCGGTCGGCCAGCTCGCGCAGCAGCGGCAGGGGGAGGTCGCGGTCACGGTCGATGAGATACCGCTCGACCGCGTCCTCCTCGGTCAGCGCCTTGATGCCGGCGACGATCGCGTCGAGGTCGACCGGCTCCTTGGCCGCGGCCCGGGGCGGCCTGGCCGGGGCGCGGCCAGCGGCGACGACCTCGTCGCCGTTGCGGAACTCGACGTGCGCGCGGCCGTCGGCCAGGGCGGCGAGCTGGTCCTCGGTGAGCCTGCCGAGGAGCTTGCCGATCTCGTTCAGGGCGAGCGCGGCCAGCTGCGGGGATTGGGTCACGGTCACAACCTCTCGAGGGTCTGGAGCAGCTCGTCGACGCAGCCGTGCAGGTCGCCGCGGATCTCGGGCGGCACGCCGGTGGCGAGGATGGTGGGCACGCCGTGGCGGCCGGAGGCGGCGTAGGCGCTGCTGCGGTCCCGCACGAGGGTGCCGAAGACCTTCACGCCCAGCGCGGTCACCTCGTTGATGAATTGGGCCTGCACCTCGATCGGCTGGTTGCCGCGCATCTGCACCATCGTGAAGAGCACCTTCACCCGCGGCATCAGCATCGGCGGCTCGCCCTGGTGCTTGTTGTACTCCTTCGTCAGGTCCAGCAGCCGGCGCCCCATGTCCTGGATCGCCTCGGTGGACAGGAAGTCGGCCCGGGCCGGCATGACCATCATGTCGCTGGCCACCGACGCCATCTTCGTGGTCAGCGCGAAGGCGGGGGCGCAGTCGACCAGGATCACGTCGTACTTGGAGAAGGCCGGGTCGGTCAGGTCGTCGGCGAGGCGGCGGTGCAGCGGCACGAACTTCGCGGCCTTGATGTGGCCGGTCTGGTCGACCGCGCCCGGCACGAGGACCTCGGCATTGACGATGAACGGGTCGGAGGGCACCAGGTCGAGCCGCCCGCCGGTGCTCCTGAGCAGGGCGTTGCAGCGCTGCGGAGACAGGATGAGGTCGGCCAGCGTCTGGGCCCGGCCCCGGTCGTTACTCTGCAGCCAGGCGCCGATCGTGCGCTTGGCCAGCACGAAGTCCTGCGTCTCCTGGACGGTGAAGAACGACTTGGTGAGGCTCGCCTGCGCGTCCAGGTCGATCAGCAGGACGTTCAGGCCGCGGGCGGCCAGGCCGGCGCCGAGGTTGGCGGTGACGGTGGTCTTGCCGACCCCGCCCTTGTTGTTGACGACGGCCACGATCTTCAAGCGCTCACCTCCGCGGTCGGACACCACGCAGGACGCTAGAGCAATCTGCGCCTTCCCGGCACCGGCCCGGGGACGGCATCATCGGGACCGAACGGCGGCGCCCCGCAACCCGGTCAACGGATGCATTCCGGGTAGTTGCGGGGCGCGTTTGCCTTCGGGCTCGACCGATCAGGCCTGCTCGGAGTCCTCGCGGCGCACCGGGCGCTGGTCGGCGTCGGCGGCGCTGGAGCTGTCCGGCTGGGTCGGCAGGGTCTCGGGCAGCTGGCGCACCGAGACCTTCGGGTACTCGCCCGTGTCGGCCCCGCCCGCGGCCGCCGCCATGACCGCCGCGGCGGCCAGGTCGGCGACCCGCTTCGCCTCACGCTGGACGCGGGCGCGGACCTCCTTGGCGTGCCGCTCGGCCGAGTCGGCGGCCTGGCGGGCGTGCTCGAGGCGGGTCAGCTCGCTGGCCAGGCTCTGCTTGGTGTCGGCCAGGCGCTGCTGGAGCTGGTTGACCTCGCGGCCGAGCGTCGTGGACTCGCGGCGGGCCTCGCCGAGCTGCGTCTGGGTCGCCTCCAGCTCGGTGTGCAGCTGGGTGAGGGCCTTCTGCCGGGCCTGGATGTCCTGCTGTACCACGGCGAGCTGCTGCTGGTGCCGGTTGTTCTCCTCGTCGGCGCGCTTGCGCACGTCGGCGGCGTACTTCTGCGCGTCGGCGTGCAGGGCCGCGTTCTTCTGGTCGGCGGCCTGGCGCTGCTGGGTCAGGTCCCGCTCGGTGGTGGCCCGCTGCTCGCTCAGCTCCCGGTCGCAGGCGGCCTTGAGCTCCTCGATCTCGCGCTGCGCGGTGGCCTTCCACTGCGCCAGCTCCTGCTGGGCCTGGGCCCGGCCGTTCTTGACCTCCTGCAGCACCTGCTGGCGGGCCGCCTCGGCGAGCGCCGCGGCCTCGGCCCGGGTCTTCTCCATGCGCTCGATGCTCTGCTCGTTGACCCGCTTGGCCTCGGCCTCGGCGCGCTCGTTCGCGGCCTCGCCGTCGGCGATGAGCTTCTCGGCCCGCTCCTTGGCCTCGGCGAGCGCCTTCTCGGCCGCGGCCTGGTGCTCAGCCGCCTTCTGCTCGGTGTTGTCGATGATGACGCCGGCCTGCTTCTCGGCCAGCGCGAGGATCTGGTCGACCATCGGCCCGAGGTGGCGGAACGAGGCCCGGTCCACGCGGGCCGGCCGCTGGCGCACCTCGACGAGCTCGGCCTGCAGCTGCTTGAGCTGCGCCGTGAGCTCCTGGACCTGGTTGGTCAGGTCCTGGGCCTGCCCGGCGGCGCGCTTGCGCTCGGCGGTGAGGTTGTTGATCTGCCGGTCGACCTGGTTGAGGTACTGGTCGACCTGGCGCTTGTCGTAGCCGCGCACCTGCTGCGTGAAGCTCGGGCGCGTGCCGGTGTCGTCGCGCTGCGTTAACAGATCCCCGCCGTGGGTCATGGGTGGACTCCTCCATACGATCGGGAAGCTCGTAACGCCGACGCTCACGGACGGTGGCATGCGGTCCGCCAGGACATCCAAAACGCAACCGAGGCCCTAGCGCAAGTCTCCGGTTTTGCAATTCGGTCGCTTCGGCAGGATACGCGGCAAGCCCGTTTTTTCCGGATTTTTCCGGACGTGTCGTGCCGGCTCGTCCGGAGGCGTCGCGCTTCTTTATCTGGATGCGTCGCCGGGGGTCCGTTCGTCGCCGGTGCCGGTCCACGGCCGCCGGCTCGGCGCCCTACGCTGTCGCCATGGCCGAACTCCCCGAGCCGATGGACCCTCGGCAGATGCGCGCCTCGGACGCCGACCGCGAGCGCGTGGCCGAGGTCCTGCGCGCCGCCGCCGCCGAGGGACGGCTCGACCTGGACGAGGTCGACGAGCGACTGCACCGGGTGTACGCCGCCCGCACCTACGGCGAACTGGAGCCCATCACCCGCGACCTGCCCGCGGCGCGGTCGGCCCCGATGCCGCTGGACGGCCTGCCGCCCCGCCCCGGCGAGGTGCCGGCCGCCGGCCGAGCGGTCGCGGTGATGAGCGGCTTCACCCGCCGCGGCCCGTGGATCCCGCCGCGCATCTTCAGCTGCCTGGCCTTCTGGGGCGGCGGCACGATCGACCTGCGCGAGGCGCGCATGCTGCACGGCGAGGTGAAGATCCGCGCCTTCGCGGTCATGGGCGGGGTGAACGTCATCGTCCCCGAGGACGCCGAGGTGCACGTGACGGGCATGGGCCTGATGGGCGGGTTCGGCCACGACGCGGCGGGCCCGGGCCGCCACGGTGCCCCGCGGATCGTCGTCACCGGCTTCGCCTTCTGGGGCGGCGTCACGGTCGAGCGCCGCCGCCGCAAGCGCCGCGCCCCCGAGGCTTAGCCGCCGCGAGCCGGGCGAGCCCGGGGACCCGAGGTCCAGCCGCAACCGTGGTGGCCCGCTGGAGCTGGGGCCAGGCGCCCGACGGCCCGCCGCGGGTCAAGCCGCGCGACACTGACCCCGGCGGTGGGGCGGCCACCCGGGCCGGTCCCACCATGTC
Source organism: Dactylosporangium sp. NPDC051485 (assembly GCF_040682015.1). Taxonomy (NCBI): domain Bacteria; kingdom Bacillati; phylum Actinomycetota; class Actinomycetes; order Micromonosporales; family Micromonosporaceae; genus Dactylosporangium; species Dactylosporangium sp. NPDC051485. Next base: position 54,295 of record NZ_JBFAZW010000027.1, on the reverse strand, counting down.
CGCGGGAAGACTAGGCTCTCCTGCCATGACGACGGTCGCGGTGCGCGGAGAGTCGGTGCGCGAGGTCGAGCCCGAGCTGGCGCAGTTCACGGTGGTCAGCACGGCCCGGGACAAGGATCGGGCCACGACCCTCACCCGGCTGCGCGAGCGGGCCGACGCCCTGCGCAAGCTGCTGGAGCGCCCCGAGTATGCGGGCGCGATCGAGCGCCGGGAGACCGGCGGGCTGCACGTCTATCCGGAGGCCGGGAAGCGGGGGGAGCGCGTCTCGGCGTACCACGGCAGCGTTTCGACGACGGTTGTCGTGACGGACTTCGCCGCGCTGGGCGAGATGATGCTGGCCGCCGCCGCCCAGGACCAGACGCGCGTGAACGGCCCGGACTGGTCCCTGCGCCCGGACAGCCCGGTGCACGCCGAGTCCCGCCGGGCCGCGGTGGCCGACGCCATCGCCCGGGCGCGCGAGTACGCGGCGGCCCTCGGCGCCGAGGTGGTCGAGCTCGTCGAGCTGGCCGACCCGGGCCTGGGCGGCCGGGTGGAGGCGGTGGCGACCTACCAGGCCTACGGGGCGCCGCGGGGCAAGTCCTTCGGCGGCGGCCCGGAGCTGGAGCTCGACCCGCAGTTGCAGCGCGTCTACGCCGCCGTGGAGGCCCGGTTCACGATCACCAGCCCGACGGCGCTGTAGCCCGCGCCGGAGCCCATCTCAGGAGAAGGCGGGATCCTGCTCGGCCTCGATCTGGGCGTTCCAGGCCCGCTTGGAGGCCTGCCAGCCGTCCTCGTCGTGGCCGAGCCGCCAGTACCCCGAGATCGACATCCGCTCGCGCGGCATGCCCCGCTCGACCCGCAGGTAGCGGCGCAGCTCCTTGACGAACGTCGCCTCGCCGTGCACGAACGCGTGGCCCTTGGCCGGGTCCTCGCCGGCCGCGAACGGGTGGGCCAGGACCGCGGGGACGAGCGCGGAGCCGACGGGGCCTTCGCCGCGGTACAACCACGTGATCCCCGGGACGTCCTGCCGATCGGCGGGATCACCCAGCTCGACGAGCGCCACGCAGGGCGCGCCCGCCGGCACCCGGGGCAGGGCGGCGGCGATGGCGGGCAGCGCGGTCTCGTCGCCGGCCAGCAGGTGCCAGGCGGCGCCCGGGTCGGGGGAGTACGCGCCGCCCGGCCCGCCGAAGTGCAGCTCGTCGCCGGGCCGGGCGCGCACCGCCCACTGGGCGGCCAGGCCGGAGTCGCCGTGCAGGACGAAGTCGAGGGTGAGCTCCCGCGCCCCCGGGTCCCAGGCGCGCACCGTGTACGTCCGGGTCACCGGCCACTGCTCGCGCGGGAACGCGGCCCGCACCGCGGCGGGGTCGAACGGCTGCGGGTACTGCACACCGGGCCGCGGGAACAGCAGCTTGACGTAGTGGTCGGTGTGCTCGCCGGGGGCAAACCGGTCGAGCCCGGGGCCGCCGAGGACCACGCGGTGCAGGTTCGGCGTGAGCCGCTCGACCCGCTCGACGCGGCCGGTGTGGGTCTGCGGTGCGGGCCGCTGCTGCGACGGCCCCGTCGGTTGGACGGACACGGGATCAGGGTAACCTCCCCCGTTCCCCGCGGCGCCGGCCCGTTCAGCGGCCTTCGGCCGTGCTGAGGGACTGCAGCGCGGCGTCGAGCTGCTCGCGCAGCCTGGCCTTCGGGCGGGCGCCCACGTGCTGCGAGACGACCTCGCCCGCGTGGAAGACCGTCAGCGTGGGCATCGACATCACGCCGTACTTGAGGGCCGTCAGGGGGTTGTCGTCGGCGTTGAGCTTCACGATGCGGACGCGGCCCTCGAACTCCGCGGCCAGCTCGTCCAGCATCGGGGCGATGCGGTGGCACGGCGGGCACCACTGCGCCCAGAAGTCGACGAGCACCGGCACGTCGCTGTCCAGCACCTCCGCCGCGAACGTCGCGTCGGTCACCTCGGCGGTCATCAGCTCTCCCATTCGTCCTTGGCCTGGGCCAGTTCGCGCTCGACGAGCGCCCTCGCCACGTGCAGGCGGGCGATGCAGCTGTCCAGGTCGGCCAGCTTCCTCGACAACACCTCGATCGACCCGGGGCACTCGGCGCCGGTGGCGCGGCCCGAGCGCAGGCACTCCACGAAGGGGCGGGTGTCCTCCAGGTTGAAGCCGATCTCCAGCAGCGATCGGATCTCCCGGACCAGGCGCAGGTCGATCTCGTCGTACTCGCGGTAGCCGTTGGAGGTGCGCCGGGCCTCGAGGAGGCCGTGCTGCTCGTAGTACCGCAGCGATCGGGTGCTCGTGCCCGTCCGCTCCGCCAGCTCGCCGATCCGCATGGAGTCGACGGTAGACCTTGACGCCCATGTCAAGGCTAGTGCCCGGAGCTGTTCATGCCGTGGATGGCCGCCGGGCTTGGGGCGGGCAAGCCAGTGTCGATTCACTCATTGCATCGACCATTGACAATCGGTACGGATCGGTGGAAATCTCCACCATGGCCCCGATTCATGGGGTGCTGGCGCGTCATCGACTCGGATGGCGGCGCGGGGGTGCCGGGCGGATCGTTGTGGCCGGGCACTGAGACGGGGGTGGCCACAACGCTTCCCGCCGTCAGCAGGGCCCCACATCGGTGAGACGCCGAACGGTGCGCCGCGGCACATCGGCGAGACGCCGAGGGGCTCGCCGAGGCGCACCGTGGATCGGTCAGGCCGTGCGCCGCAGCTCGTCAGGATTCGCCGAGGCGCATTGCGGATTGGTCAGACGGTGCGCCGCAGCTCGTCGGCGAGCAGGTGCGCGGCCCGCGTGGCGACCAGCCGGCCGTTGTGCGCGAGCATGAGGTCCTCGACGGCGCAGGCCGGTGGCGCGTGCTCCAGCGCCGCGGCCAGCTGCGGGTTGGCCCGTCCCCACTTCCGCACCGCGTCGACCACCTCGGCCTCCAGCGCCTCGGGGGTCGACGGGCCGGTGATCGCGTCGATCATCCGGTCCCGGTGGGCCCAGTACGACCAGACCTTCGTCTCGTCGATGAGCTTGGCGACCGCGTCCCCGCGCTGGTAATGCAGCGCCAGGAGCGTGGACTCGGTGCGCCCGTCGTTGATGAACGCCTCGAGGAGCGGGTGGCGGGCATGCGCACCGGCAACCTCGTAGAAGGTGCTGCGGCTGCCGTGCGGGGCCGCCGTCTCGACGATGTTCTTCCAGTTGATCTGGGCGGTCGGCGTGGTGGTCACCAGGGCGGCGACCGCCCGGAAGTAGACGGTCTTGGTCCGCCAGTGGCTGCGCTTGGCGGTCGGGTTGGCCGACAGGCGACGGTGCCACCGGGCCACGACGGTGTTGCTCAGATCGGGGCTGACTGTCAGGCTCGTCAGGGTCGTCGTACTCATCGCGGTCCTGTCTCCTGGCTGTCGTAGCGGGGGTCTCTTGAGACTGGCCGCCACCGTGCGGCGTGGATATCCCGAATGTGCGTGGTCTTCGCTTAGTTGATCTTGCCGCTGACCAGGTCCAGCACCGCGTCCCAGTCGCGCGGGGCGGCGTCGGCGCACCAGGCGACGTGGCGGTCCGGGCGGACCAGCACCAGCGGCCGGTCCCAGCCGGCCCGCACCGCCGGGTCGGCGACCGGCAGGTGCCGCACGGGGATGCCCCGCCCGGTGGCCGCGGCGACCAGCCGCGCCCCCGCGGCGTCGCCGGTGAGGTCGACGAGGGTCAGCTCGGGGCCGAAGCGGTCGGCGAGCGGGTCGCCCCCGCCCAGCCGCACGTCCGGGGCCAGTCCGCCCGCGCGGACCGCGGCGTCCGGCGTCGCGCCCGCGGGCGCCCCGTCGTGCCAGACGACGGTCGAGGTCGCGTGCCGGGCCGGCAGCCCGCCGGCGTCGGGGCGGTGCGCCTCCTGCCGCAGCACCCCGGCCAGCAGCTCGGGGGCGGCGCCGGCGGCGGTGAGCCGGCCGAACCGGCGCCGGGTCTCCAGCGCCCGGGCCAGCAGCTCGCGGTCGAGCAGGGCGCGCGGGCGGCGCTCCGCCTCGTAGCTGGCCAGCAGGCCCGGGCCGCCCCAGCCGTTGATCTCGGCGGCGAGCTTCCAGCCCAGGTCGACGGCGTCGGCCAGGCTGGTGTCGAGCAGCTCGCCGGCCGGGTGGAAGCGGTGCGCGGACTCGCCGGCCAGGAAGACCGGCCCGCGGCGGTACACCGCGGCGACCCCCAGCGCGTCGTCCCACTGGGCCACGCCCAGGATCTCCGGCACCTCCAGGGCGGAGCCGAGCCGGTCGCGCAGCATCGCCACCGGGTCGGTGGTCACCGGCTCGTCGTCGCCCAGCGGCAGGTGGGCCACCCAGCTGTCGCCGTCCCCGCGGCTCACGCAGGTCAGCCCGCCGACCACGACGGTGGTGCGGGGCCGGTCGGCGGCCGGCAGCCGCGGGTCGGGGCTGCGGAAGTACACCGAGCAGTGCTGGACCGGATGGCCGAGCTGCTCCATCGACACCTCGAGACAGCGCCGCACGGTGCTCTGCGCGCCGTCGCAGCCGACCAGGTGCCGGGCCGCGACCGCGTGCCGCACGCCGCTGCGCACGTCCAGGACGTTGGCCAGGGCGCCGCCGGGCTCGATCCGCAGGCCGGTGAAGGTCCAGCCCTCGCGGAGCTCGATGAGCGGGTGCCCGCGCAGCTCGTCGCGCAGCCGCCGGGTCAGCTCGGCCGCGCCGATGCGGTGGTCGGGCTCGCCCGCCGGGGTCCCGGCCGCGACCAGCACCGGGGCGTCGTCGAGGCGGGTCCGCCACTCGACGTCCCCGGGCTCGCCGCCGGGGTCGGCGCCGTACTTGCGGACCAGGTCGGCCAGGCCGAGCCGGCGCAGCAGGTCCATGCCCTGGCCGGTGACCCGGTCGACGCCCGGGTGGCGGGGCGGCGCGATCGCGCGCTCGACGACCAGGCAGGGCACGTTGTGGTGGGCGAGCTCCAGCGCCATCACGGCGCCGGTGGGGCCGGCCCCGATCACGAGAACCTGGGCGCGCAGCGCGGCCGCCGTCACCGATCCACCACCATGGCTCGTCCCCCAGTCGTCCAGAGCAGCCGGCGACCGCAGCGTCGCCTAAGTCATGCTCGGGTCGGGCGAGGGAAAGCGGTATCACGCGTTCACGTGGTTAGGGCCAGTTTCATCACTGAGGCGAGGCCGGATTCCCCGCCCAGGGCGCTGGCGGAGTCCCGCGAAAGCCCGGTTATGCAACGGGCCCCCAGCCGATCGCCGGCGACGAGCGGGGTCCCGCGAAAGCCCGGTTGCCCCGGTTATGCAGCAGGCCCCAGCCGATCGCGGGTGACGAGCTGGGCCAGCTCGACGCGGCCGCGCAGGCCGAGCTTGGTGAAGATCTTGCGCAGGTGGCTGTCGACCGTGTGCCGGGAGAGGAAGAGCTCGGCGGCCACCTGCCGGTTGGTGAGCCCGCCGGCGACCCACACGGCCACCCCGAGCTCGGCCCGGGTCAGCAGGTGCAGCAGCGAGCCGGGCCGGAACGCGGCCGCCTCGGACGGGGCCTTGGGGTCGCCGAGGGCGAACTCCAGGCGGCGGCGGGCCCGCTCGGCCCGGCACTCGGTGACGATCGCGATCGCCTCCGTGGCCCAGGCCCGGCCCTGCTCGGAGTCGCCGGCGTTGAGCGCGGCGTCCTCCAGGGCGCCGGCCAGGGCCAGCCGGCGCGGGGTGCGCCGGAAGCGCTCGACGGCCGCCCGCAGCAGCCACGGATCGCCGGTGACGAGGCCTTCGGCGTGGTCGGCGGCGGCGGCGAGGGAGATCACGCCCGGGTTGCGCTCGGCGAGGCGGCGAGCGGCGGCGACGGCCACGCGGGCGCGGGCCTCGTCGCCGGCCTTGGCCGCGATGTGCACCAGGGCGGCCGCGGTGGCCGGGTCCTGTGCGATGAGCGCGGGCCGCTCGGGCAGCGCGTCGTACATGCCGACGAGGGTCGCCAGCGCGGTCTCCGGCCCGGCGACGGCCTCCTGCAGCACGCCCTCGCTCCACGTGATGTCCTCGGGCGCCGCGGTGGTGCCGGCCGCCGTGCGCCGCTGCAGGTGCGCCAGGTGCGCCTGGGCCTGGGGCAGGTCGCCCTGCAGGACGGCGAGCCTGGTCAGCATTCCCAGCAGTGGTACGGCAAGTGCGTACGCCGTCATATTCAGCGCCACGGCCACCCCGGCCTCGGCCTCCGCCACGGCGTCGTCGAGCTGCCCCCGGGCCGTGAGCAGCCCGGCGTGGTAGTAGTGCCACAGCGGGGTCGACCAGGCGGTGCCGAGCCGTTCGGACGTCTCCCGGCCGCGGCGGTACGTCTGCTCGGCCTCGTCGAACCGATCCAGCCCGGCCTGGGCGCTGCCGAGCCAGATGCGCGGGTGGCGGTGGACCGCGTCGCCGCGGACCTTGTCGGCGATGCCGGTGGCCCGCTCGGCGTGCCCGTGCGCGTCGTCGAGGCGCCCCTCGGCCTGGGCGGCAAGGCTGCGCGCGGTGAGGCCGAAGACGCTGGCGGCGTACTCCCCGGTGCCCAGCCCGGCCTCGGTGGCCCGCTCGCCGTCCTCGTCGGCGCCGCGCAGGTCGTCGCTGTAGAAGCGGGCGTGGGCGCGCACCGCGTGCAGCTTCGCCCGCACCGACGCGGGCGCGTCCGGGACGGCCAGCGCGCGGTCGGCGTACTCCACCGCGGTCCGGTTCTGCCCGGCGTGCTTGAACGCCTCGGCCAGCCCGAGCAGCAGCTGCGCCTCGGTGCGCGGGTCCAGGCCGGCCAGCAGCGCGGTCTCGCCGAGGTCGTGCGCCCGCTCCAGCCGGCCGGCCGAGGCGAGCAGCCCGACCGCGTCGGCGACCAGCCGGACCCGGCCGGGGTCGTGCTCGCCGATCACGTCGAGGGCGTGCACGATGAGGTCGGCGGCGGTGCTGGGCGCGGCCGGGGCCACCGCGAGCGCGGCGTCGTGCAGGATGGTGACCGCCTCCGCGCTGCCCGAGCGCCCGGTCTTGAGCAGGTGCTCGGCCACCTCGACCGGGGAGCGGCCCTCGGCCCGGGTGATCGCCGCGGCCTGCCGGTGCAGCATCGTGGCGACGGCGCTGTTGAGCATGCCGTAGACGGCCAGGCGGACCAGGTCGTGCACGAACGTGAGCCCCTCGCCCTGGTCGACGAGGATCTTCGCCGTGGTCGCCTCGTTGATCGGCTTGAGCAGCGTCGTCGGGCGCACCTCCAGCAGCTGCGCGACCGACTCGACGCCGAACGGCCGGCCGAAGACCGAGGCCGCCTGCAGCAGCTCCTGCGCGTCGCTGGACAACCCGTGCAGCATCTGCTCGACGATCGTGATGAAGCTCGACGGCAGCTCCTCGCCGACGACCGTGGCCACCCCTTCGGCCACCACGATCTGGCCGGTCAGGTGCAGGGTGCGGACCAGCTGCTCGACCTGCAGCGGGTTGCCGTCGCAGAAGCCGGCCAGGGCGAGCACGGTGTTGTCCACGTCGGCCCCGACCACCTGGGCGCAGAGCCGGCGCACGGCGTCGTCGTCGAGCGCGCCGAGCACCACGTGCTCGTGCCCGTCGCGCACCAGCCGCTCCATCAGCTGCTGCCCGGGCGTGCCGACCGGCGCCGGGCGGTGCGCGAAGATCCAGCGCACCGGCGAGGAGGCCAGCGCCGGCACCAGCTCGGCCACGGCCAGGGCGGACAGCTCGTCCATCCACTGGGCGTCGTCGATCACGATGACCAGCGGGCGCTGGGCGGCGTAGTCCTCCAGCGCCGCGCCGAGGCGTTCGATGATGCGGTACTGCGCGTCGCCGTCCTCGCGGGTCCAGTCCACGGCCGGCTGCAGTTGCTGCAGCGCGGACTGCAGGGTGATGAGCGGGGCCGCCTTGTCGAGCTCGAACGCGGCCCGGGCCGCCACCGCCACGTCCCGCCGCTGCGCGCACTCGGCGCTCGCGCGCAGCAGGTGCGACTTGCCGATGCCGGACGGGCCGGTGACGACCGTGCAGCCGCCGAAGCCGTCCGCGGCGCCGGTCACCGCGATGCGCAGGACGGCGAGCTCGCGGTCCCGTCCGAACGTGGCCGAGTGTGGCAGCGTCAGCGTAATCACCCTCGATGTCTGGAGATGGACGGCGGTCTGCTGATTCTTGCGGCCGTTGAAGATCCACTTGAACAGCCTTTCGGGGGAACCTGGCGAACCCGGACGGTACCGGTCACCGGGCCGATTCAGTCCTGCTCGGGGCCACCCGGCGCCGGGTCGAGGATTTCGGCCAGCAGCCGCCGGAGGATCTGCGGACCGCGCTCGGTCAGCACCGACTCGACGTGGAACTGGATCGATCGCGCGCCGGCCAGGCGCAGTGCGTGCACGGCGCCGGTGCGTGCGTCCCGCAATATCCCGATCTGTTCCGGCCCGCCGTCACGCACCGTCGCCACGTGAATGGCATTCACGCGGCGGCGTGCGGCGGAGGGCGCGTCGCTCACGGCCACGAAGGTGTTGTAGAAGCCCACCGTGCCGAAGCCCGGGACGCGCCGCGGCACGCCCTGGGCCGGCTCGGTCAGCCGGCGGATGGGCAGGCCGCACTCGTCGGCGAGCACCTGGTGGCCCAGGCACACGGCGAGCATCGGGGTGCGCCGCTCCAGCAGCCGCCGCACGATCCCGTGCAGCGCGTCGATGCGCGGGTCGGTGCGGTCGCGCGGGTCGCCCGGCCCGGGGCCGACCACGACCGCGTCGTAGCCGTCGCGCAGCTTGGTGTCCACGTCAACCGTCAGGCCCAGCGACTCGGTGAGCCGGGCCAGCATCGCGGTGAAGTCGTCCTCGGCGTCCACGACCAGCACCCGGCCGGACAGCGGCGGCAACGCGACCGGGCGGCCGAGCCAGAACGGGGACAGGCCGGCGTTGCGCCGCCGCAGGGCGCCCTCGACGTTGGGGAGGGCTGCCCGCGGTACCACCGCGGGGTCCTGCTCCTGACCCAGCGCGGCGAGCAGCGCGGCGGCCTTGACCCGCGTCTCCGCGGCCTCCGCGGCCGGGTCGGAGTGGCGCACCAGCGTCGCCCCGACGCCGATGACCAGGCCGCCGTCGGCGTCGATCTCGGCGGTGCGGATGATCAGCGCCGCGTCCAGGGTGCCGGGGCCGAGCAGCGCGACCGCGCCGCCGTAGTGGCCGCGGCCGGTGCCCTCGCGGGCGGCGACCACCCGGCAGGCGGCGGTCAGCGGGCTGCCGGTCACCGTCGGGGCCGGCATCGTGGCCCGCAGCACCTCGGCCGGCCCGAGCGCGGTCGGCCCGTCGATCACGTACTCGGTGTGTGCCAGCCGGGACATCGGCCGCAGCCACGGCCCGCGCAGCCGGGCGCCGCCCGGGCACACCCGGGCCATCATCTTGAGCTCCTCGTCGGCGACCATGTACAGCTCCTCGGTCTCCTTGCGGTCGGCGAGGAACCGGCGCAGCCCACGGGCGGTCGGGCCGCCGGGCGGGTAGCGGTAGGTGCCGCTGATCGGGTTCATCGCGGCCACCCCGCCGGCGAGGCGGGCCTGCGCCTCCGGGGTCGCGCCGAGCAGCGTCCGGCCGTTGCAGTGCACCAGGAACGTCCAGTAGGCGCCGCGCTCGGCCAGCAGCAGCCGGCGGAACGCGGCCAGCGCCAGGCGCGCGGAGAAGCCCGGGACCCTCGCGCGGTAGGCCCGGCGGATCACGAAGTTGGAGCCGGTGCCGCCGCCGATGTCCTCGGCGACGACCCGCCGCACGATCGCCGCGTAGGCCTCGTCGTCGAGGTCGAACCGGCCGCCCTCGACCCGCACCGGGTCGCGCGGCAGCAGCTCGAGGGCCTCGGCCACCGGCAGGTCGGCCCGCTCGGCGGTATCGAAGGCGAGCAGCGGGGTGCCGTCCTCGACGCAGGTCAGGCCGGCGTCGGCGATGGTGCGGTACGGCAGCGCGGCCACGATCTCGGCGGTCACGGGGACGTCGGGCAGTGCGCCCATGGGCGCCCCGGCGCGGATCTCCACCCGGTCGCCCCGGTGGATGAGCGCGAACGCCTCGGTGCTCCCGGCGGCGATTCGGTCCAGCAGCGGCATCATGGTCCCCACGCTGGCAGTCCCCGCGCGTGGGCGGCCACTACTCATTGAGGTAGTGGGCCGTGTCCGCCCCCGTGGCTAGCGTCGGCGACGTGGCTCACAACGACACCTTCGCCCGCCGGGTGCGGCTCGATCGCCTGTACCGCAACGGTTCCGGCGGCCTCCTCGTGGTCCCGCTCGACCACCCGGTCAGCGGCGGCCCGATCCTCCACAGTGGATGCCACGGCAGCCTCGACCGGCTCGTCGGCGAGCTCGCCGGCAACGGCGCCGACGCCGTGGTGCTGCACAAGGGCGCCCTGCGCCACGTCCGGCCCCGCTGGTTTCGCGACCTGTCCCTGATCGTGCACTGCAGCGCCGGCACCGGCCTGTCCGACCCGGACGACAAGGTGCTGGTCTGCGGCGTCGAGGAGGCGCTGCGGCTGGGCGCCGACGCGATCAGCGTGCACGTCAACGCGGGCGCCGCGACCGAGCCCCGGCAGCTGGCCGACCTCGGCGCCGTCGCCGCCGCCTGCCAGGACTGGGGCGTGCCGCTGCTGGCCATGGTCTACGCCCGCGGCCCCGGCATCACCGACGGCCGCGCCCCGCGCCTGGTCGCGCACGCCGCCGCCATCGCCGCCGAGCTCGGCGCCGACCTGGTCAAGACGGCGCTGCCGCGGGCCGGGGCGGACCTGTCGGCGATCTTCGCCGACTGCCCGATCCCGGTGCTCGCCGCCGGCGGCGACGCGCAGGACGGGCCCGCAACGCTCGGCCTCCTCGCCGACGCCATGCGGGCCGGTGCGGGCGGGATCGCCGCCGGCCGGCTCGTGTTCACCAACCCCGACCCGGCGTCCGTGCTGCGCAAGCTCGCCGCCCTCGTCCACGACCGCGCCCCGGCCCACAGCCGGTGAGCGAAACCACCGATCGTTCCCGACCGCGTCCCGGTGCCGAGCCGGTGAGCGAGACCACCGATCGTTCCCGACCGCGTCCCGGCCCACGGCCGGTGAAAGGAACTACCACCGTGAAACAGTGCTGGCTCGACATCCGCTCCGCCGACGACGCCGTGAAGTCCGCCCTGTGCCAGGAGGCCATCCACCGCGGCTTCGACGCGATCGTCGCCGCCGACCCGGCCGACCTCGAGGGCCTGCCGCCGACCGTGACCCGGGTGCTGCTGCCCGGCCCCGGCGGCGTCCCGGCCGAGCGTCCGGCGCACGTCGACCTCGTGCTCGGCACGAAGGACGGCGCCTACGTCGAGGTGGTCGACGCCGAGACGCTGGCCGAGGCCTGCCAGAGCGTGCTGCGCGACCCGGTGACCGTGCTGCGCTTCGCCGACCCGACCAACATCCCGCTGGAGATCGTGCTGGCCGCGGCGGCCGACGCCGGCGGGGTCAGCATCACCGTGCTGGACCGGCCCGAGGAGGCCGCCGTATTCCTCGGCGTGCTCGAGCACGGCCCGGACGGGGTGATGATCGCCCCCACCGCCCCCGGCGAGGCGGGCCGGCTCAAGGACGCCGTCGAGCGCCGCTCGCCCGACCTCGAGCTCACCGAGCTGACCGTCACCGGCATCACCCACGCCGGCATGGGGGAGCGGGCGTGCGTGGACACGTGCACGTACTTTGCCCAGGACGAGGGCATCCTGGTCGGCTCGCGGGCCAAGGGCATGGTGCTGTGCGTCAGCGAGACGCACCCGCTGCCGTACATGCCGACCCGGCCGTTCCGGGTCAACGCCGGCGCGATCATGTCCTACACGCTCACCGAGGACGGGCACACCCGCTACCTCAGCGAGCTGCGGGCCGGCGGCGTCGTGCTGGCCGTCGGGGCGGACGGGCGGACCCGGCCGGTCGTCGTCGGCCGGGTGAAGATCGAGACCCGGCCGCTGCTGTCCATCGACGCCGTCGCCGACAGCGGGGAGACGGTCAACCTGATCGTGCAGGACGACTGGCACGTGCGGGTGCTCGGGCCGGGCGGCAAGGTGCTCAACTCGACCGCCCTGCGCCCCGGCGACCGCCTGCTGGGCTACCTGCCCCAGCGCGAGCGGCACGTCGGCTACCCGATCGACGAGCTGTGCTACGAGCAATGATCGTCGACTTCCACGCGCGCCTGAGCCCCGGCCCGGGCGCGCTCGACGCCCTCCTCGGGGCGCTGGACTCGGCCGGGGTGGGCCGGGCCGCGGTCTGCGCCGGCGGCCTGGTCGACCTCGACCGGCTCTCCGTGCAGATCGTCGACGGCGGGCGGAGCGAGGCACGGGCCGACAACGAGGGGGTCCGCCGGGCGTGCGCGGCGTCCGGCGGCCGGCTCGTGCCGTTCTTCTTCGCCGACCCGGGCCGCGACGCCGCCGAGTACGCCACCGTGGCCGCCGGCTACCGCGGCCTGGAGATCTCCCCGGCGGTGCACGGGTTCCGGCTCGACGACCCCGGCGTCGACGAGCTCGCCGCCGTCGCGGCCCGCCACCGCCACCCGGTCTACGTGGTGTGCCTGGGCCGCCCGGGCACCCGCGCCGAGGACCTGGCCGCGCTGGCTGGCCGGCACCCGTCGGTCACCTTCGTGTCCGGGCACTGCGGGCACACCGGCCTCGACGCGGCCGGCCTGACCCGGCTGGCCGGCGTGCCCAACGTCGCCGTCGAGCTGTCCGGCTGCTTCACCGCCGTGGCCCGCCTGGCCGTGCGCCGCCTCGGCGCAGACCGGGTGCTGTTTGGCACCGAACATCCCCTGCAGCACCCCGCCGTCGAGGTGGCCAAGCTGCGCGCGCTCGGCCTCCCGCCGGGCGAGCACGCGCTGGTGGCCGGCGGCAACGCGCTGCGCCTGCTGTCCTTGGAGGAGCGATGAACCTGCCCCAGATCGGCGACTGGGCCGACTTCGAAGGCCTCGCCCGGTTGCAGCGCGACCGCGTGCCGGCCGTCCTGGCCGCGGCCGAGCGCTCGCCGTTCTACCGCAAGCGCGGCGTCGGGCCGCTGGAGGAGCAGCCGCTCACCACCAAGCAGGACCTGCGCGACGCCTACCCGTTCGGGATGCTCGCCGCCGACCGCGCCGACCTGGCCACCTACCACGAGTCCAGCGGCAGCACCGGCGACGCGACCGCCTCCTACTACACCGAGGCCGACTGGGTCGACCTGGCCGAGCGCTTCGCCCGCAAGTGGACCGGCATCACCGCCGCCGACACCATGCTGGTGCGCACCCCGTACGCGCTGATGATCACCGGGCATCTCGCCCACGCCGCCGCGCGCCGGCACGGGGCCACCGTCGTGCCGGCCGACAACCGCTCGCTGGCCACCCCGTACTCCCGGGTCGTGCGCCTGCTGCACGACCTCGGCGTCACGCTCACCTGGTCGCTGCCGACCGACGCGCTGCTGTGGGCGGCCGCCGCCCGCGTCGCCGGCTACCGCGACTTCCCGGCCCTGCGCGCCCTCTTCGTCGGCGGCGAGCCGGTCGGGCCGGCCCGCAAGGCCCGCATCGCGCGGGTCTGGGGCGCGCCGGTGGTGGAGGAGTACGGCGCCACCGAGACCGGCAGCCTGGCCGGCGAGTGCGAGCACGGCACCATGCACCTGTGGGCCGACCGGGCGATCTTCGAGGTCCAGGACCCGGCCACGGGCGAGCTGAGCCCGCAGGGCCGCGGGCGGCTGGTCGTCACGCCGCTGTTCCGCGAGGCCATGCCCCTGCTGCGGTACGCCATCGAGGACGAGGCCGAGGTGTCGTACCGCGAGTGCCCCTGCGGCTGGCACCTGCCCGCCGTGCGCATCCTGGGCCGCTCGGCGTTCGCCGCCGGGGAGCTCACCCAGCTGGGCCTCGAGGACCTCGTCTTCGGCCTGCCCGACGACTTCGGCGTCTGGTTCTGGCGGGCCCGCGCCGACGGCGGCCGGCTGCGCGTCGAGATCGAGGTGGCCGACCGCTGGCGCACCGCGGCCGTGCACACGCTCGGCGCGGCCGTTCGGGCCGCCTACCCGGCCGTGGAGACCACCGTCGTCCCCGTCCCGCCGGGCGGCCTCGTGCCCTTCCGGATGCTCACCGCGCCGGCCGAGGTGATGAAGCCGCGCGGGCTGTTCGGCCCGGGCGAGGACTGGGACGCCGCGCTGCAGTACTACTAGGAGACCCCGATGAGCATTGACGTGGCGATCGTGGGCGCCGGGATCGGCGGCCTGACCGCGGCCCTCGCCATCCCCGGCCGGTGCACGGTCCTGGAGCGCGCGCCGGCCCCGGCCGCCGACGGCTTCGGCATCCAGCTGCCGCCCAACGCGACCCGCGCGCTGGCGGCGCTCGGCCTCGGCCCGGCCCTGGCCGCGGCCTCGGTCCGCCCGGTCGCCCGGGAGCTGCGCCGCTGGCGCGACGGCGCCCTGATCGGCCGCATCCCGCTCGGCGTGGAGGTGCAGCGGCGCTACGGCGCGCCGTACCTCGCCATGCGCCGCGCCGACCTGGTCCGGGTCCTGTTCGACGCGCTGGCGCCCGGCACGGTCCGCTTCGGCGCGCACTGCGTCGCCGCGGCGCCGGACGGCACGCTGAGCCTGGCCGGCGGGGCCACGGTGCGGGCCGGTCTCGTCGTCGGCGCCGACGGCCTGCGCTCCGCCGTCCGCGGCGCCCTCGCCGGCCCCGGCGACGCCGCGCGGCCGATCGGCCTGACCGCCTTCCGGGCCGTGCTGCCGGTCGCCGACCCGGCGCCGGTGGTCACCGTGTGGCTCGGCCCAGGGCGGCACGTCGTCGCCTACCCGGTGCCGGGCGGGCTCAACGTCGTGGCCGTCACGGCCGGGCCGCTCGACGGCGCGTTCGACGGCTGGCACGCGCCCGTGCGCGACATGGTCCGCGCGGCCGGGGCCGCCGCCCACGAGATCCGGGTCCGGCCGGCGCTGCCGGCCTGGCACCGGGGGCGGCTGGTCGTGCTCGGCGACGCGGCCCACCCGATGCCCCCGTTCATCGCCCAGGGCGCGGCCCAGGCCATCGAGGACGCGGCCGCTCTGGCGTCCACGCTGGACGACCTGACCGCGTTCGAGGCGGCCCGCCGGCCGCGGGCCGAGCGGATCGCCGCGGCGAGCACCGCCGGCGGCGTCGAGCACCATCTCCCCGACGGGGCCGAGCAGCGCCGCCGGGACCAGCGGATCGCGGCCTCCGGGCTGCCCGACCAGGATTGGTTGTACTGCCGATGATTCCCACCATCGCCCCCTATGCGATCCCCGTGCCGCGGCGCGAGGGCCCGGCCCCGTGGCGGGTCGAGCCGCACCGCAGCGTGCTGCTCATCCACGACATGCAGCGGTACTTCGTGGACCGCTTCGCGCCGGACCTCTCGCCCGGCCGCGAGCTGCTGGCCAACGTGACCGCCCTGCGCGCGGCGTGCGCGCGGCGCGGGATCCCGGTCGTGTACACCGCCCAGCCGGGCCGGATGACCCGGGCCGAGCGCGGGCTGCTCCACGACGTGTGGGGCCCCGGCATGACCGACGACGAGCAGAGCCGCGGCATCGTGCCGGCGATCGCGCCCGGCCCGGCCGACGTGGTGGTGACCAAGCACCGGTACAGCGCCTTCCACCGCACCAACCTCGGCGTGACCCTGCGCGCGCTGGGCCGCGACCAGCTCCTCGTGTGCGGCGTCTTCGCCCACCTGGGCTGCCTGCTCACCGCGTGTGACGCCTACGCGCACGACATCCAGCCGTTCCTGGTCGCCGACGCGATGGCCGACTTCACCGCGGCCGACCACGCGATGGCGCTGGACTACGCCGCCCGCAGCTGCGCCGCCACCCCGACGACGGAGACGGTGCTGGCCCGGCTGGCCGGGGTCCCTCAGGCCGCGGGCTCGAGCCGGGCGTAGCGCGGGGTAGTCGACGGGGGCGGTGGTCGGTGCCGCCGCCCCCCGCGTCGCCGGGGTCGGCGCTGCTGAGATGGCCCCGAGAATCCCCAGGTGGGTTCGAGTGTGGTGCCCAACGGCCACGCCCCGATCGCGATCAATACCGCCCATTGATGGCGCAAGTCGGCACCGTCGCGACCAGTTGCAACAATGCGTGCAAGTATTTCGTATCGATGTCAGTATCTTGCGGCCGTCTGTCGGGCGGGTTACGGTTCCCGTCGACCCTGGAGCCGCCGCCAACCTCCGGAGTCCGCCGTCACCCCGCCACGCCCCCCTCTGGAGCAGTCATGGCCGCACGCCGGCTGGCCGCCGCATTCCTGCCACCCCTCCTCGCGATAGGCGCCGCCGTCGCCATCGCGAACACCGCCGCCGCCGACGAGACCACGGTCTCCGTCGACACCTTCCGCACCGGCTGGGACCAGAACGAGCCCGCGCTCGGGCCGTCCGCCGTCTCCGCCGCCGACTTCGGGCAGCTCTTCGCCACCGACCTCAACGGGCAGATCTACGCCCAGCCGATCGTGGCGCAGGGCACGCTCATCGCCGCCACCGAGAACAACTGGATCTACGGGCTCAACCCGCAGACCGGGGCCATCGTCTGGTCCCGCAGCGTCGGGCCGGCCTGGCCCGCCTCGGCGATCGGCTGCGGCGACCTGGTGCCGAACATCGGCATCACCAGCACGCCGGTCTACGACCCGGCGACGCAGTCGGTGTTCTTCACCGCCAAGGTCAACGACGGGCCCGACGCCAACCGTCCGCACTTCTACATGCACTCGATCAACCCCACCACCGGGGCCGAGCGCAGCGGCTGGCCGGTCACCATCCAGGGCTCGCCGACCAACGACCCGGGCAACACCTTCAACCCGAAGACCGCGGCCCAGCGCCCCGGCCTGCTGCTGCTCGACGGCGTCGTCTACGCCGGGTTCGCCAGCCACTGCGACTACGGCCCGTACGTCGGCTACGTCGCCGGCGTCAAGACCACCACCCCCGCCATGTCGACCCTGTGGTCCACCGAGGCCGGCCGCTCGACCGGCATGGGCGGCATCTGGCAGTCCGGCAGCGGCCTGGTCTCCGACGGATCCGGCCGGATCATCGTGTCCACCGGCAACGGCGTGTCACCCGCGCCCGGCCCCGGGAACAACCCACCCGGAACCCTGGCCGAGTCGGTGATCCGCCTGCAGGTCAACGGGGACGGCTCGCTGTCCGCCAAGGACTTCTTCAGCCCGGCCAACAACGGCAAGCTCGACCAGGACGACACCGACTTCGGCTCGGGCGGCCCGGTCGCGCTGCCGGCCCAGTTCGGCACCCCGGCCCACCCGCACCTGCTCGTGCAGACCGGCAAGGACGGCCGGGTCTTCCTGCTCGACCGCGACAACCTCGGCGGCATGGGCCAGGGCCCGGGCGGCTCGGACGCGTCGCTGGTCCCGGCGGCCGGGCCGTACAACGGCGTCTGGGGCCACCCCGCGGTGTGGGGCGGCGACGGGGGCTACGTGTACCAGGTCGAGAACCAGGGCTTCCTGCGCGCCTTCAAGTACGGCGTCAACGGTGCCGGCCTGCCCACCCTCACGTCCGCGGCGACCAGCCCGTCCACCTTCGGCTACACGTCGGGCTCGCCGGTGGTGACGTCCAGCGGTACCACCTCGGGCTCGGCGATCGTCTGGGCGGTCTACAGCGACGGCTCCACCGGCTCGAACGGCCAGCTGCGGGCCTACGACGCGCTGCCGAACGGCAACCAGCTCCGCCTGCGCTACTCCGCGCCGATCGGCACCGCGACCAAGTTCGTCGTGCCCGCCACCGACAACGGCCGCGTCTACGTCGGCAACCGCGACGGGCGCATCTTCGGCTTCGGCCGGCCCACCACCGCCGCGCTGACCGCCACGCCGACCGACTTCGGCAACGTCGCCGTCGGCGCCACCGGGAACGCGACCGTCACCGTCACCGCGGCCCGCGCGGTGCGCATCACCGCCGTGAGCGCCGCCGCCCCGTTCGGTGTCACCGCGCCGGCGCTGCCGGTCAGCCTGAACACCGGGCAGACCCTCGCGGTGCCGGTGCGCTTCACCCCGACCGCGCCCGGCGGGGCCGCCGGCAGCCTCACCTTCACCACCGACGCCGGCAACGTCGCGCTCGACCTGCACGGCAACGGCACCCAGCCCGGCCTCGGGGCGACGCCGTCGGCGCTGACCTTCGGCACGGTGCCGACCGGGGCGAGCAAGACCCTCGGCGTCAGCATCACCAACACCGGCACGAGCGCGGTGACCATCACCGGCTCGACCGCCCCGGCCGCGCCCTTCACCGCGAGCGGCTTCCCGGCCAACGGCAGCACGCTCGCGGCCGGCGCCTCCGTGTCGGTCACGGTGAAGTACACCCCGACCGTGGCCGGCAACCAGACCGGATCGCTGAGCATCGCCAGCAGCGCAGGCTCGGTCACCGTGCCGCTCAGCGGGACCGCCGTCACCGGCGCCGCCCACCTGAGCATCACGCCCAACCCGGTGGCGTTCGGCTCGGTCGCGGTCGGCACCACCGTCACCCAGACCTTCGACATCGCCAACACCGGCAACATCGCGCTGACCATCACCAAGGCCGCCCCGCCGGTCGGTGCGTTCAACACCTCGACGCCGATCTCCGAGGGCCAGCAGCTCTCGCCGGGCGACATCATCCACCAGACCGTCACGTTCAGCCCGACGGCGCAGGGCGCCCAGTCGGCGGTCTACTCCATCACCGGTGACGACGGCCAGGGCGCGGTCCTGGTCCAGCTGACCGGCACCGGCGTGCCCCCGACCAGCACCACCAACCTGGCCGCCGGCCGGCCCGCCACCGCCCAGACGACGCAGGGCGGCTACCCGGCGAGCAACGTCACCGACGCCGACGCGAACTCCTACTGGGAGAGCGCCAACAACGCCTTCCCGCAGTGGATCCAGGTCGACCTGGGCGCCCAGGCCGCCGTGGGCAAGGTGACCCTCCGCCTGCCGCCGCCGACCTCCTGGGCCGCCCGCCGGCAGACCCTGTCGGTGCTGTCCAGCGTGGACGGATCGACCTGGTCCACGGTCGTGGGCTCGGCCGACTACCTGTTCGACCCGGCCACCGGCAACACCGTGAGCATCGCGTTCCCGTCGGTGAGCGCCCGTTACGTCCGGCTGAGCATCACCGGCAACACCGGATGGCCCGCGGGGCAGCTGTCCTCCTTCGAGGTGTACGGCACGAGCGGCGGCACGGCCACCCTGGCCCTCAGCCCGTCGCGGCTCGACTTCGAGGACACCACCGTCAACGCCAACAGCGAGTGGCAGACCGTGACCGTCACCAACACCGGCACGGCCCCGGCGACGGTCCAGTCGGTCACCGCCTCGGGCGACTTCACGGTCACCACCACGTGCGGCAGCAGCATCGCGCCGGGGGCGAACTGCACGGCCACGGTCACGTTCCACCCCAGCGCGGCCGGTTCGCGCACCGGTTCGCTGGTGGTGAGCAGTACCGCGACCAACGCCACGGCGACGGTGGCGCTGTCCGGCACCGGCGTCGCGGCCGCGGGGACCAACCTGGCCCTGCACCGCACCACGACCCAGTCGTCCAACACGCAGAACTACGGGTCGGGCAACGTGGTCGACGGGGACACGGGCACGTACTGGGAGAGCGCCAACAACGCCTTCCCGCAGTGGGTCCAGGTCGACCTCGGCAGCAGCCAGACCGTCGGCCGCGTGGTGCTGCGGCTGCCGCCGTCCGCGTCCTGGGCGACCCGGACCCAGACGGTGACCGTCACCGACGCCACCACGGGCGCGGTGCTCGTCGCCTCGCGGCAGTGCACCTTCGACCCGGCCTCCGGCAACGCCGTGACCCTGACGTTCGCCGGGACCGCGGTGCGTAACCTGCGGGTCACGTTCACCGCGAACACCGGCTGGCCGGCCGGGCAGCTGTCGGAGCTGGAGGTGTACTCGTCCTGAGGTAGCTCGGGTCCGCCCTCATCCCGCTCCGGGTGAGGGCGGACCATCCTCGGGCGCGGGAGCCTGGGACGGTGCGTCGCTCGATGATCGCGCCCGTCGCCCGGGCTCTTCGCGCGTTTTCGGTCCGGCCGGGGGCAGGGCGCCGCTCGATGGTCCCGTCCTCACCCCGGGCGCTGCGCGTCGCGTCCGGGTTGCTCGCCCCGATCCTCGCCGCCGGGCTGCTCGGCGGCTGCACGCCCGCGCCGGCCAGGGCGAGCGGCAAGCGGCTGCCCGGCATCGACCCGACGGACTTCCACCACGGGGCGGCCGACCCGTCCGGCGGGGCCGACGGGTACGTCCACGTCTCGACGATCGCCAAGCACCTGGACATCCCGTGGGGGCTGGGGTTCCTGCCGGACGGCAGCGCCCTGGTCACCGAGCGCAGCACGCTGCGCATCCTGCACGTCACCCCCGAGGGCCAGGTCACCCCGGTGGCCCGGATCACGGAGGCGACCGCCGACAACGAGGGCGGGCTGCTGGGGCTCGCGGTCTCCCCGCAGTACAAGACGGACCGGACGGTCTTCGTGTACTACACCACGAAGGACGACAACCGCGTCGCCCGCCTGCGCCTGGACGGCCGCTCCCGCCCGCAGCCGATCCTCACCGGCATCCCGAAGGGCGGCATCCACGACGGCGGCCGGCTCGCCTTCGGCCCCGACGGCTACCTCTACGCGAGCACCGGCGAGGCCTCCCGCACCGAGGCCGCGCAGAACCTGTCCATCCTCGGCGGCAAGATCCTGCGCATGACCACCGACGGCAAGCCGCCGCCCGGCAACCCGTTCCCGCACTCGCTCGTGTGGTCCTACGGCCACCGCAACCCGGAGGGCATGGCCTGGGACGCGAACGGCACCATGTACGAGTCCGAGATCGGCCAGGCGGTCTGGGACGAGCTCAACATCATCCGCCCCGGCGGGGACTACGGCTGGCCGATCGTCGAGGGGATCGGGCACAACCCGAAGTACATCGACCCGGTCGTGGCCTGGCACCCGGAGGTCGGCGTCAGCTCCGGCGTGGCGATACTCGGCGAGACGGCCGTCGTGACGTGCCTGCGCGGCCAGCGCATCTATCTGGTACCGCTGGGCAAGGCGATGGCCCCGTCACCCGCGCCCTCCGCCTCGTTCGACGTCACGGCCAGCGTGCAGTGGCGCCAGGGTGTCGGCGTGCGCGGCCGCCCGGTCGAGGCGCTGTTCGAGAAGTACGGCCGCCTGCGCACCGCCCTGACCGCCCCCGACGGCAGCGTCTGGATCACCACCTCGAACCGCGACGGCCGCCGGCCCGGCGGCCCGACCGCGGACGACGATCAGATTTTGCGCCTGACCCTCGGCCCCGGCTGACCCGCCGGTGGTTAGGCTTCGCGCATGTTCACGGAGCTGCCGAGCTGGCTGCTGACCCAGACGGCGGCCCACGCACACCGCCTGGTCGCCGAGGGCCTGGGCGCGGCCGGCGCGCGCGGCTACCACTACCGCGCCCTGACCGCCCTGGACCGCGAGGGCCCCGCCAGCCAGGCCGACCTGGGCCGGCGCAGCGGCATCCACCTGAGCGACCTGGTGGCGACCCTGAACGAGCTGTCCGACGGCGGCTACGTCGAGCGCACCCCGGACCCCTCCGACCGGCGCCGCAACGTCATCACCATCACCCCGCCGGGCCGCCGCCACCTGCGCCGCCTGGAGAAGCAGCTGGCCCGCGTCCAGGACGACCTGCTCGCCCCACTGGCCCCGGACGAGCGCGCCCAGCTGACCGCCCTGCTCACCCGCCTGCTGGCCCACCACGGCGGCCCACAATAGGGCTGTCCCACCCCGGTTATGCAACGGCCTCTCAGGGACCTCGACATCCGACAGTAGGACGGTTGTCCGCGCGAATGCGCGGTTGGCCTTGGCTCCCAGGAAGATCCCGGCCCGGCCCGCGGGACGAGCCGGCTCGGCGCCGCAGTCGGAGCTTCACCGCTGCTGTGTCAGCCGCGGGTGTACGACATGGCCACCGCGCCGCGGTCACACGCCGGCTGGTGGCGGACTTCCACACGTCCGCCACCAGCCGGATCGGCGACACCTACCGCCGGGTTACGGTCGTCTCACCCTGGGCTGGGTGGAGCGGGCCGCAGTCGATGTCCGACGCGCGGCGCCAGGGTCCGAGGTAGGCGTTGCGGAGTAGCCATTCGGTGCTGTTACCACCAGCCGCTGCAGCCGGCGTTGCATGCACGCAGCAGAAGCTTGTGCACGTCGACGTAGCCGCCGCTGGTGGTACCGCCCGGACCCGTCAGGTCGTGGACGTAGCCGTCCTGGCTGACTTGGACATACACATGCTTCGATGCGCTGCGCACCGAGAACGTGCCGTAGTACAGGCCGTCGCCGTCGGGGTCGTTCCAGCTCTTGCACACAGAGGCCGTACCGCCGCCGCCGGCGTACAGCGTCGTGCAGCCGCTGGCCCCGAGTTCGCCGATTCGGACATGGCCCGCAAGTGGCTGGACAGCGAGCGGTTCACCCTCGCCTCGGTCACGGCCTACACCGCTGCCCACGGGTGGCCGGACCATACCGTACGGCTGTCCAACACCCTGTTCCGCTATCTCGACAACGGCTACTACACCGATGCGCTAGTCATCCACCGGCACGCCAACGGCGTGGCGGAGCGCAACGGCGATCACGTCGCGCAGGCCCAGGCGCTGCTCAATCTCGGCGTGACGGAGGCACGGCTGGCTCGCTATGCAGCGGCGGCCGACCACTTCAGACGATCGGTACTGCTGCACCGTCAGGCCGGCGATCTGATCGGAGAGGCCCGGGCGTTGAGCAATCTCGGCAGTGTCGAGCAACGGCTTGGTCGCTACCAGGTGGCCGTCGAGCACAACGAACAGGCTCTGGCGCTGTTCCGAAAAGCCGGCGACGTGATCGGCGAAGCTCGCGCGCTCGACAACCTGGGCTTCACCGAACGACTGCTGGGCCGCTACGAGGAAGCCAGCGCGTACCACGGCCGTGCCTTGGCGCTGTTTCGCGAGGCCGGCGACGTGATCGGCGAAGCCGCCTCACGGGACAACCTCGGCACCGCGCAGCAGCTCCTAGGCCGCTACGAAGCCGCCGAGGAACAGTTCAGTCACACACTTGCGCTGTATCGCGGACTGAACAACCCCCGCGGCCAGGCATGGGCAAAGCACAGCCTCGGCGATCTCCATACCCGCCTGGGCCGGGCCGATGAGGCCGCCGAGCATCACCGGCAGGCCCTGGCCCTCTTCCGTGAGATCGGTGAACGGGACGGCGAGGTGTGGGCGCTCAACGGCCTCGGGGAGGCCGTCCACAACGCCGGCCGACCGTCCGACGCCCTCTTTCACCACCGCAACGCCCTGTTCATCTCGACCGAGACCGGCGCGCGGGACCAGCAGGCCCGAGCCCACCGCGGTCTCGCCCGCGCCCACCACACACTCAGCGACACCACCCGTGCACAGGAACACTTTGCAGCGGCTCTCGCCCTCTACACCGATCTCGACATGCCCGAAGCGGACAACGTACGCACAGATCTCGCCGCCCTGGCAGCGCGTAGCCCCCTTGACGCCTCCGTCCGGGCCTAGAGGTCTCTCCGCCCCGGCGACCGCATCGAGTTCGCGACCCCTCCGCCACTGACCGAGTTCCGCCTCGCCGCGGGGCATCCTGCTGCCGACATCCATGAAGCCTTCCTCAGTCTCGCCATCTGCATCATCACGTACCGACACGTTGTGCGACTTTGTTAGGACCTCTAAGCCGCGCGCCACCGAGGCTGCTTCTCGCCGGCCTTGAGGGTGCACCGCATGAGCGTCCCCGCCGAGGTGTACCCCAGCGCCCCCTCCGGCTTGCAGAACGCCCCGGGATGCACGTTGCCGACCGGCCCGGCCGGCGGCTTCGTGGTCGTCTTCACCGGCGCGGGCTTCGTGGTGGTGTTCACCGGCGCCGGCTTCGTCGTCGTGTTCCCCGGCGCGGGCTTCGTGGTCGTGTTCCCCGGCGCCGGCACCGCGGGCTCCGTGGTCGGCAGCTCCGGCACGCTCGGCACCACCGTGGCGGGGCTCGGCGACGGCGAGAGCGAAGGCGACGGGCTCGGCGAGCTCTCGGCGCTGCCGCTCGGCAGCGCGCCGACCACGGTGTTCGGCTTGGCCGGCGGCTGCGGGGCACAGGCGGCGAGTGCGGCGACAGCAAGGAGCGCGGCAATCCAGCGGCGGGCGAGCATTCCTGCATCATGATCGCCCGGAACCCGGAATGCTTCGCCGTCTCGGCTGCTCCGCAACAGCGACCAGCGATTCGTGCGTGACCGATTGCGTAACGGTCTCAGGCCAGGCGGTAGACGGTGGAGTCGCGCCGCTCGAAGCCCAGGCGCTCGTAGAGCCGGTTGGCCGCCCCGCGGGAGGGGCGGGACGTCAGGTCCACGGTGCGGGCGCCGGCCGCGCGGGCGACGCGGATCGCCTCCTCGGTCAGGGCGGCGCCGACCCCGCGGCCGCGGGCGGACCCGTCGACCACCACGTCCTCGATCCAGGCGCGCAGGCCCGTCGGGATCGGGAAGGTCACCAGGGTCAGGGTGCCCTGGATCGTGCCGTCCACGCGGGCCAGCAGCAGGTGGGTGCCGGGCCACGCGACCAGCGCCCGCAGGGCGGCGGCGTCCAGCGGTGCGGCCGAGCGGGACAGCTGGGGGAGCAGGCGGGCGAAGGCGGCCACCAGCTCGTCGTCGACGTCGCGGGCGGGGAGGATCTCGACGGTCATGCGGCCGACTGTAGTGCGGCCGCCACCAACCGCGGGCGCTATTCCTGCAGGGTGCCGGCCAGCAGGCCGCGCATGAAGAAGCGGCCCAGCAGGACGTAGATGGCCAGGGTCGGCAGGCTCACCAGCAGGGCGCCGGCCATGGCCTGGCCGAAGGGGACGGACTGGCCGCCGGCCACGTTGTTCAGGGCGATGGTCACCGGCCAGGAGTCGCGGCTGGTCATCATCGCGCCGAACATGAAGTCGTTCCAGGACGACGTGAACTGCCAGATGACCGCGACCGCGAAGGCCGGCTTGGACAGCGGTACTGCCAGGTCCACCCAGGTCCGCAGCACGCCCGCGCCGTCGAGGCGGGCCGACTCCAGCAACGGGTCGGGGAGCGAGACGAAGTGGTTGCGGAAGATCAGGGTGGTGATCGGCAGGCCGTAGATGATGTGGATGAGCATCAGGCCGAGCAGGCCCCCGGTGGCGTCTCCCGCGCCGCGCAGACCGACCGCGGTCATGGTCTGCGAGACCGGGATGATGACGGCCTGGTACGGCACGAAGATCCCGAACAGGATCAGCGGGAAGACGACGTTGGACAGCGGGAAGCGGAACTTCGACAGCACGAACCCGTTGGCGCAGCCCAGCAGGGCCGAGATGAGGCTGGCCGGGATGGACAGGGCCAGGGAGTTGCGGAAGCCCGACGACAGCTTGGGCAGCACGGCGCCGAAGTTGTCGAAGGAGAAGCTGGTCGGCAGCTCCCAGATGCGCGTGACGCTCACGTCGGCCGGGTTCTTGAAGCTGGTGACCACGAGCACGTAGACCGGCATGAGGAAGAACGCGGCCAGGGCCCACAGCACGACGTAGCGCGCCACGGTGCGGGCGCGGCTGGGACGCTGCCAGCGTGGGGTCTCGGCGGCGGGGGGTGCCGGCGGCAGCGGCGGCGAGGCCATGTTCTGCGGTGGCACGACGGCGGTTGCGCGGACCATGGGATTACCGCCGTTCCGTACGCAGGCTGTACCAGACGTAGGGGCCGACCGTGAGGGCCACCCCGAGGAGCAGGACCGTGGCGATGGTGGCGCCGCGGTCGTAGAAGCCGCCGTCGAAGGTGGTGAACCACATGTACAGCGACGGCGTGTCGATGCGCAGGTTGCCCTGGTCGAGGGCGTAGAGCAGGTCGAACGTCTTGAGCGAGATGTGCACCATGATGAGCAGCGCGCTGAAGGTCACCGGGCGCAGGGCGGGGCGCACGACGTACCAGAAGATCTGCCGCTCGCTGGCCCCGTCCATGCGGGCCGACTCGCGCAGGGTCTCGTTGATGCCGCGCATGCCGGCCAGGAACAGCGCCATCACGTAGCCGGACAGGGCCCAGCCGGCCGGCAGGGCGACCGCGGC
The DNA here is from genome assembly GCF_040682015.1 of Dactylosporangium sp. NPDC051485. NCBI lineage: Bacteria > Bacillati > Actinomycetota > Actinomycetes > Micromonosporales > Micromonosporaceae > Dactylosporangium > Dactylosporangium sp. NPDC051485. The sequence continues at coordinate 28,477 of NZ_JBFAZW010000027.1, read as the reverse complement.
GATCGCCCACATCGAGTTGGACTTGTGCCAGTCGCTGCGCAGGAAGCCCAGCCCGGCCTCGGACAGGAGCTTGTTGATGCCGGCGGTGTCGGCGCCGTCGCCGTTGTCCAGCAGCCAGCGCCACACGATCGCGGTGGCGATGAACGAGATCGCCATCGGGAACAGGTACACGCCGCGCAGGAAGCCCTCGCCGCGCACGCCCCGGTCCAGCAGCATCGCCATGACGAAGCCCAGCAGCAGGGCCCCGCAGACGAAGACGACGGTGAACACGACCAGGTTGCGCACGTCGGCGCGGAAGCGCTCGTCGCGCAGCAGCGCCGCATAGTTGTCCAGGCCCACGAAGTGGTACTTCGGGGAGAGCCCCCGCCAGTTCGTGAACGACACCCGCACGTTCCAGCCCAGGAAGCCGTACACGAAGATGCCGATGAGGATCAGCGACGGCGAGACCAGCACCAGGCCCGGCAGCCAGCGGGGGCCGCGCTGCTTGCGCGGCTTGCGCTGCTTGGGCGCGTAGGCCGGGCGGGCCGGCTCGGAGGAGTGCCGCGCGACGTGCGAGGTGGGGCCGTGCTGGTCGAGCGCGCTCACTGCGTCTCCCGGAACTGCCGCTCGACGGTCTGGGCGAACTTGCCCTCGTCGCCGTGCTGGACGAACAGGCCAAGCGCCGAGTCGATCTCCGCGTTGTACGCGTTGTTCGCCACCACGCCGTGGGTCAGCGAGCCGACGATGCGGGTCTTGGGGTCGCGCCACTGTTGCAGCGCCCACTCGAGGTAGCCCTTGTAGAGGGCGGCGTCGGCGTCGGTGCGCGCCGGGATGGAGCCCTTCAGCGGGTTGAAGAGGTTCTGCCCGTCGGGCGAGCCGCACTCGATCAGCCACTTGCGGGCCAGATCGGGCCGCCGGGCGCCGGTGGGCAGGGTGAAGGAGTCCGAGAGGAAGTCGTACACCCCGTTGCTGCCCGGCGAGGCGACCACGTCGTAGTCGGTGCGGAACTGCAGCTTCTTGGACTGCTCGAGGTACGAGGACGACCAGTCGCCCATCACGGTGTACACGGCCGATCCGGAGAACACCTTGTCCAGCTGCGGCTGCCAGTCCCCGGCGGCGGACTTCACGTCGGACTCGGCGAGCACCTTGGCGTACATGTTCAGCGCGTCGGCGACGTCCGGGGCGAGCCAGCTCAGGCCGCCGGCGAAGAGGTCCTCGTACTTGTCCGGGCCGAGCTGCCCGAGCAGTACCGTCTCCATCAGGTGCTTCTGGCTCCACTCCGGCCCGACGGCGAGCGGGGTCTTCCCCTTCGCCTTGATGACCTCGGCCTGCTGCAGGAACTCCGCCCAGGTCTTCGGCGGCGCGGCGATCCCCAGCTCCTTGAGGGCCTTGGGGCTGTACCACAGGAGATTGGCCCGGTGGATGTTCACCGGCACCGCATAGATCTTGTTCTCGATGGTGAGGTTGTCGACCAGGCCCTTGGGGAACACCTTCGCCCAGCCCTGCTGCCGGTACAGGTCGTTCAGGTCCTTGACCTTGCCCGAGCGCACGTCGTCGAGCAGTTCCAGGCCGGCGTGGCGCTGGTAGGAGTCGGGCGGGTCGTTGGCCAGCAGCCGGCTGGCCAGGATCGCCTTGGCGTTGGAGCCGGCGCCCCCGGAGACGGCGGCGTTGACGAACCGCACGCCCGGGTTGGCCGCCTCGAAGGACTTGGCCATCGCGGCCAGTCCCTCCTCCTCACCCGGCCCGGTCCACCAGGAGTACACCTCGAGCTGGTCGTCGCTCGCGCCGCGCACCGTGAACATCGACAGGGCGGCAAGCAGTGAGACGGCCAGGATCGCCACGATGGCCAAGCGGCCCTTCCACACGCCAAATCCTCCAGGGGTCCACGCGGCGGGCGCTGGGATCTGCATTCAGGACGCGGCGCGGCGACTCCATGTGGCGGGGCGGCGCACGCATGTCGTCCTGGACCGTATTGCGCGTACATACCGGTTGGTGATTGAACCTTAGGTCGCTACCGAGCGTCGATCGGGTACTTACATCCGACGAATGGATGAACTTCCATCACGGTGTAATGGAAGCATCGCTCGCGGTGACGTCTGACGATTCGCAGGTCACGCCCCATGGTGACCCTGCAGAAGGCCCTACGACGACGTGCCGGATGGCGGTTCGCTGTTCACATACCGGTGTGAGGTTGGTTACTGTGGCCCTCGGTGCAACATCCAGCCGACACCTCGGAGGCGACGGTGCCGTACGAGCGTTCACCGGTCCCCGGCGGCGGGGCGGTCACCCTTCTGCACGCCCCCGCCAGCCCCGTTGCAGTCCAGTTCGACGGCGAGATCGACGCTTCCTGGGCCGCCCAGGCGCAGCGCCGGCTCGTCGAGGCCCTCCTGCACCACCGCCCCGACCCCATCGTGATCGACCTTCGTGGCGCCACCCGGCTCGACCCGCGGGTGCTCGGCGCGATCCTGGCCACCATCGACTCCGCCGGCGACCTGGACGTCCCCGTCCAGGTGCTGCTGGGCGCGGCCGATCCCTCCGGGGGCCTGCTCGGCCCCGCCGGCGGGCTACCCGCGCCGCGGTAGCCAGGAGAGCATGGGGGCGAGCACGCCGAGGAGCGGCTCGCCCCAGACGCGCAGGGTCTGCTCCCAGGGGTGGCCCGCGGTACCCATGGAGAAGTCCTCGGTGCCGACGACGTAGTGGTCGCCGTTGGGCACCACCAGCCGGTCCAGTGGCTCGGTGCTGCGGTGCGGCCAGAACCGGAAGGACGCGTGCTCCCGGTTGAGCACCAGCAGCGGCCGCTGCGGCGGCAGCAGCCGCACGAACGCCAGCTGCGCCAGGTCGTTGACGGCCCGCTCCGCCGCGTTGAACTCGGCCTGCACCCGCGCGGTGAAAAAGCCGCTCAGATCGAAGGTGACCGACGGCTCCGGGCCGGCCGGCACGCGCGACCACAGCTCGTCGTAGGTGTCGAACGGAAGCTCTTCCCACGCCGCCACGCGGCCCAGGATATTGGCGGCGGGGCCGATTCTGCTAACAATGTCCGCATGAATCGACTCGGGTGGGCGTTGAGCGCGGCGGGGGCGGCCCTGGTGGTGTGCGGCGGGCTGCCGTTCGCGGTGACCTTCCCGCAGCGGTCGAGCTTCCTGGCCGACCAGGAGCCGAAGGCCTGCGGGCTGGTCGCCCGCTCGTCGCCCTTCGGCGAGGTCACCAGCTGCATCGACCTCGGCCGGCGCACCCCGCCGCTGCCGGGGGACGGGCACGTCTTCCTGCTGCTGGAGACGGCCGGCGGCACGGCCGTGGTCCGGGTCGACTACAAGGGCACCGACGAGAAGACCTTCACCGCCTCCGCGGTCGAGGTGCCGTCGTGGGAGTCGCCCGGCATCTCCCACGAGACCAGCGAACGGATGAAGACCGGCATCGACGGCCGCGGCGGCCTCAAGACGCAGCCGTGGCAGGTACATCCGTAGGGGCAGCCCTACCTTCCAGACACCGGTCCGCGGGCGTGTGGCGGGCCGGTCGCGCGCGGTTCGATCGACGTATGACCGAACACGTCGTCGAACTCGACCGTGTCGCCAAGCGATTCGGCGCCGTCACCGCGCTGGACACGGTGACGCTGGGCTTCGCCCGGGGCACGTTCACCGCCGTGATGGGGCCGTCCGGCTCCGGCAAGTCCACGCTGCTGCAGGTCGCGGCCGGCCTGGACCGCCCGACCGAGGGGGCCGTGCGGCTGGCCGGCACCGACCTCGGCCAGCTGAGCGAGACCCGGCTGACCGTGCTGCGCCGGGACCGGATCGGCTTCGTCTTCCAGGCCTTCAACCTGCTGTCCTCGCTCACCGCCGAGCAGAACGTGGCCCTGCCGCTGCGGCTGGCCGGCCGGCGCCCCGCCCGCCGCGAGGTGCGCGACGTGCTCGCCGCCGTCGGGCTGGCCGACCGGGCCCGGCACCGCCCCGCCGAGCTCTCCGGCGGCCAGCAGCAGCGGGTCGCCATCGCCCGGGCCGTGATCACCAAGCCCGACGTGCTCTTCGCCGACGAGCCGACCGGGGCACTCGACTCGCGCACCGGCCGGGAGGTGCTCGGCCTGCTGCGTTCCATGGTGGACGACCAGGGCCAGACCGTCGTGATGGTCACCCACGACCCGGTCGCCGCCGCGCACGCGGACCGGGTGGTGTTCCTGGCCGACGGGCAGGTCGCCGGGGAGATGGCCGCGCCGACCCCGCAGGCCGTGGCCGAGCGCATGACCGGCCTGGAGACGACGGGCGCGGGCCGATGATGACGGGCATCGCGCTGCGGACGGTCCGCGCGCGCTGGGCCTCGTTCGCCGGGGTCTTCATCGCCGTCGGGCTCGGCGTGGCGCTGCTGGCCACGACCGGGCTCACCCTCGCCTCCAGCGTCGGAAGAACGCGGCATCCGGCCTGGTACGAGCGCGCCGACGTGGTGGTGGCCGGGAACAACAGCATCGCGGTGGTGGTCAGACCCGGTACCAAGGAGGAGTACACCAGCACCACCACGACCAACCGCAGCCGCGCGCTGCCCGCCGACCTGGCGGCGAAGCTGCCCGGCGCCGTCGTCGACCGCTGGCTGCCCGGCGGCGCCCACCCCTGGTCCGCCGCCGCCCTGCACGACCTGCCCGGCGCCGGGCCGGCCCGCGACGACGAGGCCGTGGTGTCCGGCCCGGGCGCGAGCGCCGGCCAGCGCGTCGACGTCGCCGGCCGGGCCTTCACCGTGACCGGCACGGTCGGCGGGCCGCCCGCCGTGTACCTCACCGACAAGGCCGCCGAGGAGCTCAGCGGCGGGCGGATCGACGCGATCGCGGTGCGGGGCATGACCGCGGACCAGGTCCGCAAGGCCGTCGGCGACGGGCCGCGGGTGCTCACCGGCGACGCCCGGGCCGACGCCGAGCCGGACCCGGACGCCGACCTGCTCGCCCTCGCCGCCTCGATGATGGGCACCACGGCCGGCCTGGCCGCGTTCGTCGCCGTCTTCGTGGTGGCGAGCACCTTCGCCTTCGCCGTCGCCCAGCGCCGGCGGGAGCTCGCGCTGCTGCGGGCGGCCGGGGCGACCCCGCGCCAGGTGCGCCGGCTGGTGCTCGGCGAGGCCCTCGTCGTCGGGGCGGTCGCCGGGCTGGCCGGCTGCGGGGTGGGCCTGCTCGCCGCCCCGCCCTTCGCGCACGCGCTGGCCCGGGCCGGCTTCGCCCCGCGCGGCTTCACCGCCGGCTTCGTGCTCTGGCCGCTGCTGGCCGCGTTCGGCGCGGGGCTGCTCGTGGCGCTGTCCGGCGCGGCCGTCGCGGCGCACCGGGCCGGTCGCGTCCGCCCGATCGAGGCGCTGCGCGACGCCACCGCCGACCGGCGGGTGATGACCGTCGGGCGGTTCGTCTTCGGCCTGCTGTTCCTCGGCGGCGCGCTCACGCTCGTGCTGACGGTGTCCGGCGGGGTCGCGGTGATCGCGCTGACGCTGCTGGAGGCCCAGCTGGCCATCACCGGGGTGGCGATCTTCGCCCCGCTGCTCGCCCCCGGCATGGCCTGGCTCCTCGGCCGGCTCCTGCCCGGCATGACCGCCGCCCTGGCCCGCGACGGGGCCCGCACCTCCGTGCGGCGCACCGCCGCGACCGTGGCGCCGATCCTGGTGACCGCGGGCATCGCGGCCAGCACCCTGTCCGGCTCGGCGACGCTGTGGGGCGCACAGGCGCGGGCCGGCGCGGACCGGCTCACCGCGGCCGGGGTGCTGGTGGCGCCCGCGTCGGTGCCGCCCGGCGGGGTGCCGGTGGCCCGCTCCGTGGTGTACGTGAACCAGTCCGACTACGCCAAGCCGTTCGACGCCGTCTTCGCCGGCCCGGGGCTGTCCCGCGTCATGAAGGTGCCCGTCGAGCCGGCCGGCGGCACCGTCGTCGCCGGGCACGGCCTGGCCGCCTCGATGGGCTGGCACCCCGGCGGCACCGCGGACTTCTGGCTCGACGACTCCACGCCGGTGCGCCTGACGGTGGCGGACGTCCTCGCGCCGTCGGCCGACCTCGACGACGCCGTCCTGCTGCCCTGGGCGCTCGGGCCCGGCCGCCCCGACGCGGTCTACCTGCCGGGCCCCGCCACCGGGATCGCCGGTCAGGTGCTGACCCCGCGGCAGTACTTCGCAAGCCTCGAGGCCGAGCAGCGGCGGATGAACGACCTCGCGCTGCTGGCGGTGCTGGGGATGGCCATGGTGTACACGATGATCGGCATCGCCAACACGCTCGTCATGGCGACCGCGGACCGGGCCCGGGACCTGGCCGTGCTCCGGCTGGCCGGCACCACGCCGCGCCAGGCGCTGGCCATGGTGGGGCTGGAGGCACTGCTGTGCGCCGCGGCGGGGACGGCGCTGGCCTGGCTGGTGGCGGGCGGCATGCTGCTGGGCATGGTCCCGCGCCTGCACGACCAGGGCGTCGCCGCGATCATCGTCGTGCCCTGGGACCGCGTCCTCGGCGTGGCGGGGGCCTGCGCGCTGGTCGCGCTCCTGGCCGCGCTGATCCCGGCGGCCTTCGCCCTGCGCACTCCGGCCGCCCGGATGGCGGCGGTGCGGGAGTGAGCGGCGGCGTTGCCCTGCGCACTCCGGCCGCCCGGATGGCGGCGGTGCGGGAGTGAGCGGCGGCCTTCGCCCTGCGCACCCCCGCCGCCCGGATGGCGGCCGGGAGGGAGTGAACGCGCGGAAAGGGTAAAGACGCGCCGTTCGCGGCCGATCGAGGGCTTGTGCTGCTGCGGGCGTACCTCGCCGTGGGCGTGGCGCTGAGCGTCGTCTACTACCTGACGCCCGACTCGCCCCTGCGAACCCTGCTGTGGATCGCGATCGCCGCGTCCTCGGTCGTGGCCGTGCTGCTCGGCGTGGCCGCGCACCGGCCCGCCCGGCCCCTGCCGTGGCTGCTCGTCGCGACCGGGCTGGCCTGCTACGCGGCCGGCGACGGGGTGTTCTACTGGCCCCAGCTCGCCGAGGGCCGGCCGGCCCCCGGCCCGGGGCTGGCCGACGTGCTCTACCTGGCGCTGTACCCCTGCCTGGCCCTCGCCCTGGTCATCGTGGTGCGCCGGCAGAACCCGGGCGGCGACCGGGCCGCGCTCATCGACGGCACCATCGTCACCGTCGGCGCCGCGCTGCTGACGTGGGTGTTCCTCATCGAGCCGTACCTGAGCCGGCCCGGCATCTCCGTCGCCGAACGCATCATTGCGGTCGCCTACCCCTTCGGCGACGTGCTGGTGCTGGCCGTCGTGGCCCGTCTCGGCGGCGGCCGCAGCGCCCGCGGCGCGCCGCTGCGCATCCTCTTCGCCGGCCTCGCCTGCCTGCTCGCCGCCGATGCCGTCTTCACCTGGCAGTCGCTGCGCGGCACCTTCCACGCCGGCGGCTGGCCCGACCTCGGCTGGATCGGCTCCTACCTCGGCATCGGCGGCGCCGCGCTGCATCCGGGCATGCGCCTGGTCGACGAGCGGCTCCCGCCGGCCGGGCCGCGGCTGTCCAGCGGCCGGGCGGCCGTGCTGCTGGCCGTGGCCGCGCTGCTCATCCCGGTCGTGATCACGGTCAAGTCGGCCGCCTCGGCCGAGCTGGCGGTGTTCCTCACCGCCTCCTGCGTGCTGTTCGTGCTGGTCCTGGTCCGCCTGGCCGACGTGGTCGAGGTGCTGCGCGAGGTGCAGCGGCAGCGGGCCGAGGGCCACTTCCAGCGCCTCACCGAGCAGGTCACCGACCTGCTGTCGATCTGCCGGCGCGACGGCGTCGTGCAGTACGTCACGCCGTCGGTGGCGTCGCTGCTCGGCGTGCCGCCGGCGGCCGTGCTCGGCAAGCCGCTGACCGACCTGGTCCACCCCGACGACCGGGACCGGGCCGCCGTCCTGCTCGACACCCGCTCCGAGGGCGGGCTGGTCGGGCCGGTGGAGTACCGGCTGCGGCGGGCCGACGGCGAGTACGTGATCACCGAGACCGTGGGCCGGGCCGTCGACGACGGCGACGAGAGCGGCTATCTGTTCACCACGCGGGACATCACGGAACGCAAGGCGCTGGAGGAGCAGCTGACCCACCGCGCGTTCCACGACGAACTGACCGGCCTGGCCAACCGGGCCCTGCTCGCCGACCGGATCCACCACGCGCTGCAGCGGCGCGGCACGCCGTACCGCCACGTCGCCCTCCTCATCGTGGACCTCGACGACTTCAAGATCGTCAACGACTCCCTCGGCCGGGCCGCCGGCGACGCCCTGCTGCGCACCACCGCCGACCGGCTGCGCTCCTGCCTGCGCTCCGCGGACACCGCCGCCCGCCTCGGCGGCGACGAGTTCGCGATGCTGCTGGAGCAGCTCGACGACGCCGCCGAGGCGGCCCGCGTTGCCGAGCGGGTGCTGGCGACCGTGCGCCGGCCGCTGACCGTCGAGGGCCGGGAAATCCAGCCGCGGGCCAGCGTCGGCATCGCGCTGCCCGACCCGGACCGGCTGCCGGACGCCGACGAGCTGCTGCGCAACGCCGACGTCGCCATGCACATGGCCAAGCGCCAGGGCCGCAACCGCTACGCCTACTTCGACACCAGCATGCACGCCGGCCTGGTGGAGAAGCTCGACCTGGCCGAGGACCTGCGCGGCGCTATCGAGCGGCACGAGCTGCTCGTGCACTACCAGCCCTTCGTCGACCTGTGCGACGGCGCGATCGTCGGCGCCGAGGCGCTGGTCCGCTGGCCGCACCCGGCGAAGGGGCTCATCCCGCCGGACCGGTTCATCGCCCTGGCCGAGGAGACCGGCCTGATCCTGCCGCTGGGCTACGAGGTGCTCGGCGCCGCCTGCCGGGCCGCCGCGGGCTGGCCGGGGCAGCCGCGCATCAGCGTGAACCTCTCCCCGCGCCAGGTGCAGGACCCGGCCGTCACGCTGTACGTCCAGCAGACCCTCCGGCACAGCGGCCTGCCGCCGCACCGGCTGACCCTGGAGATCACCGAGTCGCTGCTCAGCGAGGACGCCGAGGTCGCCGCGAACCGCCTCGCCGAGCTCAAGGCGCTGGGCGTACGGCTGGCGGTCGACGACTTCGGCACGGGCTACTCGTCGCTGTCGCGCCTGCACGCGTTCCCGATCGACATCCTGAAGATCCCCAAGCCGTTCGTCGACGGCGTGGCCCGCGGGCCGGAGCACTCGGCCCTGGCCCGGGCCATCCTCGACCTGGCGCAGGCGCTGGGCCTGCAGGTGGTGGCCGAGGGCATCGAGGACGCCGCCCAGGCGCGCGAGCTGCGCCGCCTGGGCTGCCCGATCGGCCAGGGCTTCCACTTCTCCCGGCCGGTGCCGGAGCCCGGCTTCGCGGCCCTGCTGGCCCAGGGCTCCTTCGCCCCGGTCTAAGGACGCCGGTTCACAGCGCCCCCAGCAGGGCGGCCAGGTCGGCCGGGCGGCTGAACATCGGCCAGTGCCCGGTGGGCAGCTCGTGCAGCCGGTACGCGCGGCGATCCAGCCCGGCGAAGAACGGGTGCCCGGCCGCGATCATCCCCTCGACCGCCGCCCTGGTGAACGTGTTGAGCACCAGCTCGGTCGGCGGCTGCTCGGGCGCGCGCAGCCGCAGCGGCTCGGCGACGGTGGCCCAAGGGTGCGGGGTGGCCCGCTCGCGGATCCAGGCCGACCTGCCCTCCAGGCCGGCGAAGAGGGCCGGGTCGTCGGCCGGGTCGAACGACGGCGGCGCGACGTCCTCCTCGCCGGCCGGGTCGGAGAAGTCGGCCTGGCGGGTGCCGTCCGGGACGGGGCCGCTGTCGACGTACACCACGCGGGAGACCCGGCCGGGCAGCCGCTCGACCGCGCCCCGCACCGGGAACCCGCCGTAGCTGTGCCCGACCAGCGTCACCGCCGCCCGGTCGCCGGCCGCCGCGACGACGTCCTCGATGTGCGACTCCAGCGTCGCGGCGCCCGCCTCGGCCCGCCGCTCGGCCAGCCCGCCCAGCGTCACCGCGGTCACGTCGTGCCCGGCCGCGCGCAGTGGCTCCGCCACCGCGTCCCACGCCCAGCCGCCCAGCCACATGCCCGGCACCAGGATGAAGTTCGTCATGCCCCGACGCTACGATCGAATCAGGGCGAGATCCGTCCTGATGCAGCGCCCATCCGGAGTGGCCCGTGTCACAGTCGACGGGCAACGTGCTCGCCCTGCTCGAGATGCTCCAGGCCCGGCCCGGGCTGACCGGCCCGCAGCTGGCCGAGCGGCTCGGCGTCGACCAGCGCACCGTGCGCCGCTACGCCGCCGCCCTGGCCGGCCTCGGCCTGCCGGTGCAAGCCGGCCGCGGACGCTACGGCGGCTACCGCCTCGCCCCCGGCTACCGGCTGCCGCCGCTGATGCTCGCCGACGACGAGGCCGTGGCCGTGGTGCTCGGCCTGCTCGCCGCCGAGCGGCTGGGCCTCGGCATCGCCGCGCCCGCCCGGGAGACGGCGCTGGCCAAGATCGAGCGGGTGCTGCCCGACGCCCTGCGCGAGCGGGTCCGGGCGGTGCGCGCCACCCTGGGCTTCACCCAGCCGCCGAAGGAGCCGGTCGCGGTCGAGGCCCGGCACCTGCTCACCCTCGGCGAGGCGGCGCGGGACCGGCGGCGGGTGACGCTGTCGTACCGCTCGTGGCGCGGCGAGGAGACCGCGCGCGCCTTCGACCCCTACGGCCTCGTCTTGCACGCCGGCCGCTGGTACACCACCGGCCTCGACCACCTCCGCGGCGAGCCCCGCACGCTGCGGCTGGACCGCATCGGGACCGTCGCGCTGGGTCAGGACCGCTTCGAGCCCCCGCCGGAGTCCTTCGACCCGGTCGGGCACGTCGTGGCGGGGCTGGCCGCGGTGCCGTACCGGCACGAGGTCGAGGTCCTGCTGCGGGCCGGCGCCGCCGAGGTCCGCCGCCGCATCCCGGCCACCGTCGGCGCCGTCGAGCCGGCCGGGGACCGCGCCCGGCTGACCTGCCGGGCCGAGCACCTCGACGGCATGGCCCGGATGCTCGCCGGCCTGGGCTGGGAGTTCGAGATCGTCCGCCCGGACGCCCTGCGCGACGAGGTGGCCGCGCTGGCCCGCTACCTGAGCGGGGTGGCCGGCCGGTAGGACTCGCCGTGCGCGTCGGCGCAGTGCCGGTCGTCGGCCGCGACCGCCGCCGCGGTGGTGGCGTGGTCGACCTGCAGGGTCGAGTGCGTGATGCGGTACTCCCGGCGCAACAACCCCTCGATCGCCGCCCGCACCCGGTGGCAGTCGCGCCCCTCGGCCACCAGCACGTGGGCCGACAGCGCCGGCTCGCCCGAGGTGATCTGCCAGACGTGCAGGTCGTGCACCTCGACCACGTCCGGCACGCCGGCCAGCCGCGACCCGAGCGCCGGCGGGTCGATCCCGGTCGGCGCCGCCTCCAGGAAGATCCGCCCGGACGCCCGCACCAGCCCGACACCGGCCCGCACCATGAGCGCCACCACCAGCAGCGTCGCGATCGGGTCGGCCCGGGTGAACCCGGTGAGCACCATGACCAGCCCGGCCGCCGCCGTCGCGATGAACGCGAACAGGTCGTTGACGACGTGCTGGAACGCCCCTTCGACGTTGAGGCTGCGCCGGTTCGCCTTGCTCATCGCCCACGCCGCCGCGAGGTTGACCCCGATCCCCGCGATCGCCGTGACCAGCACCGGCAGCCCGACGACGGCCGGCGGTTCGATCAGCCGCCGCACCGCCTCGACGGCGAGCACCGCCCCGAGGATGAGCATGGTGATCCCGTTCGCCTGCGCGGAGAGGATCTCGGCCCGCTTCAGCCCGAAGGTGTACCCCCCTTTGGGCGGCCGCGCCGCGAGCCGCATGGCCACGAGCGCCAGCCCGATCGCCCCGGCGTCGGTGAGCATGTGCGCGGCGTCGGACAGCAGCGCCAGCGAGCGGGCCAGCAGGCCGACGACCACCTCGCCGGCCATGAAGGCGCCGATCAGCCCGAGCGCCAGGCTGAGCCAGCGCCGGTCGGCGTCGCGCTCCACCCCGTGGTGGTGCCCGTGCTCCCCGTGTTCCCCGTGTTCCTGGTGGTCGTGCGGGTGGCTGCGGTGCTCGTCGTGGTGGTCACTCACGCTTCAAGACTCTCCCATGCGTACCAGGCCGCGGGCACTACTGCGCGGTTCCGTTCCCCGGTCCACACCGCGAAAGAGATCAACCGGGCCGCCGATGCGCCGATGGTGCGCGCATGACCCACCGCCGTCGTGCTTACCGACTCCTGGCACTGCTCGCCCTCGCCATCCAGGGGGCGTTCCTCCTGGTCGGCGCGGCGCCGGCCGAGGCGGCGGGGCCCAGCGCGGTGATCACCGACGCCGGCTGCGTCACGACCTCGCTCGGCCGCTCCGACGACGGCTCGTCGGACGAGGTCCCGCTCGGGTTCTCGGTCAACTACTTCGGCAGGACGTACGGCGGCATGTTCGTCAACAACAACGGCGACGTCTCGTTCGGCTCCGCCTACTCCGGCTACTCCGGCCTGAACCTCTCGGCGTTCGGCACCCCGATCGTCGCGGTCGCGTTCTACGACGTCGACACCCGCGCGCCCGCCTCCACCCCGGTCTCCTACGGCCCGGTCACCTACGCCGGCCGGCCCGCCTACTGCGTGAACTGGGTCAACGTCGGCTACTACAGCAACGGCGGGGACCGGCTCAACAGCTCCCAGCTGCTGCTGGTCGACCGGTCGGACACCGGGGCGGGCAACTTCGACATCGTCATGAACTACGACCGGCTGGTCTACGAGCCCCCGGGCGGCCTGACCGTGGGCTACTCCAGCGGTACCGCGGCCTCCACCTACGTCTACCCGGGCTCCGGCGTGGACGGCGCGCTCGTCGACGCCAACACCTCGACCGGGCTCGTGCACAACTCGGGCGCCAGCGCCCAGCGCGGACGGTACGTGTACCAGGTGCGCGGCGGCCGGCCGAGCCCGCCCGGCGGGCAGTTCATCGACTTCCCGGCGATTGCCGACGTCACGTACGGCGTCGCCCCGTTCCCGGTCGGCCCGGCCGCCTCGTCCGGCCTGCCGGTGTCGCTCGCCGCGTCCGGCGCGTGCACGGTGTCCGGCTCGACCGTCACCGTCACCGCCGGCGGCACCTGCACGCTGACCGCGAGCCAGGACGGCGACGGCACCTACACCGCGGCCGCCCAGGTCACCCGTGCGTTCCAGGTCGGCAAGGCGCCGGTGCCGGTGTCGCTGGCCGGGCTGGGGCAGACGTACGACGGCACCGAGCGCAAGGTCACCGCGGTCGCCGGCCCCGACCCGGGCAACGGCGCGACGACGGTCACCTACGACGGCTCCACGACCGCGCCGACCGCCGCCGGCAGCTACGCCGTGCAGGCCACGTACTCCTCCGCCACGCACGCCGGCAGCGCGTCCGGCACGCTCGTGGTGGCCAAGGCGGCGCAGACCATCACCTTCCCCGAGCTGCCCGGCCGCACCTTCGGCGACAACCCGGTCCGCCTGGCCGCCTCCACCGCCGCCGGGCTGCCCGTCGCCTACACCGCCGCCGGCCCCTGCACGGTGGCCGGCGCCACGCTGAGCATCACCGGCGCCGGCCAGTGCACCGTCACCGCGGCGCAGGGCGGCGACGCCAACCACACCGCCGCCGCACCCGTCTCGCGCTCCTTCGCCGTGGCCAAGGGCGCCGTCACGATCGCGCTGACCGGGCTGTCGCAGGTGTACAGCGGCACCGCCCGCGAGGTGCAGGCGGCCGTCGATCCCGCCGGCGCCGGCACCGTGCGCATCACCTACGACGGGTCGCCCACCCCGCCCACCGTGGCCGGGACCTACCACGTCGTGGTGCGCGTGGACGGCCCGAACCGCGAGGGCCTGCTCGAGGCGACGCTGAGCATCGCCAAGGCGCCGCAGCAGGTCGAATTCGCCGAGCTGGCCGCCGCGACGTTCGGCGACGCCCCGCGCCCGGTGGCGGCCACCGCGTCGTCCGGGCTGCCGGTGCGTTTCACCGCGACCGGCAGCTGCGGGCTGCGCGACGGCGCGCTCGCGTTCGCGCGCGGCGGCGAGTGCGCCGTCACCGCGCACCAGGACGGCGACGCGAACCGGCTCGCGGCGCCCGGCGTGGTCCGCACCATCGACGTGGCCCGGGCCGTGCAGGAGCTGCGCCTGAGCGCGCCCGGCGCCCTCACCGTCGGCGGGGCCGCGGGCGCGCTCACCGCCGAGTCCAGCGCCGGGCTGCCGGTCCGGGTGACCACGGCCGGCGGCTGCGAGCTGCGCACCGAGGGCGGCGCCGGCACCCTCGCGCCGGTGCACGCCGGGGACTGCACGGTCACCGCCGCCCAGCCGGGCGACGACTCCTACCTGCCGGCGGCCACCGCGACCGCCACGGCCCGGGTCGCCCGGGGCGCGGCGACGCTGCACGTGCGCGACCTGTCCCAGGCGGCCGACGGCGGGCAGCACGCGGCCGCGGTGAGTACCACGCCGCCCGGGCTCGCCGGCGTCGCCGTCACCTACAACGCCTCCGGCACGGCACCGCGCAAGCCCGGCACCTACCGGGTCGTCGCCACGCTGGACAACCCCGACTGGGTCGCGGCGCCCGTGGTCGCGCGGCTGACCCTCGCGCAGCCCGCCCCGGCGCCGGTGCGCAACCCGATCACCGGCACCCGGCCGCAGCTGGCCCCGAACGCGGCGCTGTCCATGGTCGGCGGCACGACGTCCGCGATCACCCGCGCCCCCGACCAGGGCGGCGGGCTGAAGCTGACCGGCTCCGGGTTCACCGCCGCGGTCGCCGCGCTCAGCGCGAGCCGGGTCCGGCAGCCGCTGGACGCCGACGGCAGGCTCGTCGTCGACCGCAAGCACGAGGTGCTCGTCGCGATGACCGGATTCGCCGCCAACACCCGTGCGGACGTGTGGCTCTTCTCCGACCCGGTGCTCGTCGGGCGCGTCACCGCCGGCGCCGACGGCTCGGTGAACGCCACGCTGCCGGTGCCCGCGTCGCTGCCGGTCGGCGAGCACACGCTGCAGGTCAACGGGCTCACCGCGGACGGTCGGCAGCGATCCCTCGCCGTCGGGCTGGTGCTCGTCGATGCGCCGGGCACCCCGACGCCGGCCGCCTCCACCCCGGCGGAGCCGAACGACGTCCCGGCTGTCCCGCCCGGGCCGGCGAAGACCACCGCGCCCGCGCCGCCGGCGAGCGCCGACCCGCTGGACCGGTTGCCGGTGTACGTCCCGGCCGCCCACGCCGCCGCCGTGCTGAACACCGGCGTCGCCGGGTTCACCCTGCTGGCCGTCTCGGCCGGCGCGGGTGCCGGCGCGGCCGCGCACAAGACCAGCCGGCGCAAGGGCGGGAAGATCAGCTCCGGCTCCTCGAAGTTCTTCAAGGAGCGCTGGGACGGCACCGGCCCCGGCGACCGCTCGTTCACCTGGCGGCTGCTGCCGACCGGATGGCTGGACCGGCAGAGCCTCGCGTGGCCGCAGCGGGTGGCGCCGTACTCGCCGTTGCTCGGCCGGATCCTCGGCGACGGCTCCTACCTGCGCTCGATGCTCGGCGCCGGCTGGTGGGCGGTCCCCGCGGCCGGTGCGGTGCTCGGCGCCGTGGCCGCGGTGCAGAGCCACGGCTCGCCGCTGCCGTCGGCCGGGATCATGCTCGCGCTCGTGGTGCTGGGCATCCTGGACGCGTTCGCCGGCCTCGCCGCCGCCGTCGTGTTCGGCGCGTCCGTGCTCGCCTCCGGCGGCGTCACCTCGGCCGACGGGCTGCGCCTGCTGCTCGGCGTCTGCGCCATGTGGTTCGCCATCGCCCTGCTCGCCGGCGTCGTCCGGCCGTTCCGCCGGCCCCCGGCTGAGCGCGCGCTGGACTGGTGGACCCGCGGCGCCGACGTGCTCATCGCGTCGCTCATGGGCGGCTGGGCCGTGCAGAAGGCCGTGGGCGCGCTGTCCGGGCTGGCCGGGCACCACCTGCCGATCACGGCGTCGGCCGACCGGATCGCGCTGGCCGCACTCGTGACCATCGCCGGGCGGATCGCCCTGGAGACCGTGGCGGCGTGGGCGTACCCGCAGCGGCTCGGCGAGGTGCGCCCGGAGAAGCTGCCGAAGCCGGGCGCCGTGCAGCGGCTCGCCGCCATCGGCCTGCGGACCGCGGTGTTCGTCTTCGTGTCCGTCTCGTTCCTGGGCGCGCCCTGGCAGCTGTGGGCCGGCACCGTCCTGTTCATCGTGCCGCAGGTGCTCAGCGTGTACGAGGACAAGTTCCCGAACCGGCCGAAGCTGTTCCGCGTCCTGCCGAAGCGGATCGTGAAGACGGTCTTCATGATCTTGATCGGCACGCTGGCCAGCCTGGCCCTGGCCAAGCTGATCCACGACCCGGAGTCGCGCATCGTCAACGGCTTCGTCCTGCTGACCCTGCCCGGCCTGGCCTTCTCGCTCATCGAGCTCTTCGGCCGCGAGGGCGAGACGAAGGAGCAGAGCTGGCCCCGCGAGCTCGCCGGCGGCGCGGTGGTGGCGATCGGCATCGTGGCGGCCCTGGGGGTGTTCTCGTAGCGGACGAGCCGCTATTCGCTGCCCTCAGAAGGCTCCGGAGGCGGCGGCGGGGGCAGCGCCGGGAGCAGGGCGCACTGGGCCTCCGCGTCGGTGAGCACCTCCTCGCCGGCCGCCGCCCAGACCGCGGAGGGCAGCAGCGGCGAGGCGTCGAACAGCAGCGGCCGCACGCGCCCCGACCTGTCCCGCAGCACGCCCACGGTCGTGGACGGGCGGTAACCGTCCACGACGCCCACGACAGCCAGCCGAGTCTGGTACTGCTGGAGGCATGCTGCTACAGGACAAGGTTGCGATCGTCTATGGAGGCGCGGGGTCGGTCGGCGGCGCGATCGCCCGCGCGTACGCGAGGCACGGTGCGGTGGTGCACCTCGCCGGGCGGACCGAGGCGACGCTGCGCGACGTGGCCGGCGAGATCGCCGCCGCCGGCGGCGAGGCCCACGTGGACGTCGTCGACGCGCTCGACGAGCGGGCCGTGGACGAGCACGTCGAGCGCGTCGTGGCGCGCTCGGGCCGGCTCGACGCGTCGGTCAACGTCATCTCCGACCGGGACGTGCAGGGCACGCCGATGGTCGAGATGAGCGTCGAGGACTACCTGTCGCCGGTGGTCACGGCGGTGCGGTCCAAGTTCCTCACCGCCCGCGCCGCCGCTCGCGTCATGGTGCCGCGGCGTTCGGGCCTCATCCTGTACTTCGGGGGCCGATTCGACTGGACCGTGTGCCGCCGGTTCAGCGTCGGCGGCCTGGGCGTCATGTTCGACGCGGTCGAGTCGATGCGGCGGCAACTCGCCGCCGAACTGGGCCCGCACGGCATCCGCGTGGTCACGCTGCACACCGGCGGGCTGCCGGAGACCATCCCGGACGACTTCGCCGGGCGGGACGAACTCGTCAAGGCACTGACCGACTTCACCATCTCCGGCCAGCCGGCCACCCTGGCCGACGTCGGCGAGGTCGCCGCCTTCGCCGCATCAGACCTGGCCCGCACCGTCACCGGCGCCTCGATCAACATCTCCGCGGGCGCCGCCTTCGACTAGTCGATCATTGCAAGAACTTGCCGTTCTTCCAGGAGATTGCCCCAGCTCGGGCCGCTTCATCGGCGATGAGCTGGGGTGATTTCTGCAAGAACCTTGACAAGCATGAATGAGGACGGCCACTCTTCCTCCACGCGTTGCAACGCCTTGTCTCCGCCGGCCGCCACCGATTCGCAGAGTGCAAGGAGTACCCCACCATGCCCCGCCGCAGACGTGCCTGGATCGTCATACTGTCCCTGCTCGCCGCGCTACTGCCGGCCCGCGCCTTCGCGGCCGGCGGCAATGCGCTGACCGTCTACTACAAGCCGCCCGCCGCCTGGAGCGCCGTCAACGTGCACTGGGCGCCCAATGGCGGTGCCTGGACCGCCGTGCCCGGCCAGCCGATGTCGGCCGCGAGCTGCGCCGGCTGGTACACCCGCACGCTCGACCTTGGCTCCGCCACCGGCGCCCAGCTGACGTTCAACAACGGGTCGGGCACCTGGGACAATCATTCGGGGGCGAACTACTCCGTCGGCGCCGGGATCGTGGCGATCACGAATGGCAACATCGGTACCGCCAATCCCTGCTCCGCACCGCCGACGTCTCCGCCGCCGGGCGGCAACACCGCCACGGTCTTCTACTCGACCGCCGGTAAGACGTGGCCGACGGTGAACATCCACTACGCGCCCGACGGCGAGGCCTGGACCGCCGTGCCGGGCGTGCCGATGAACGAGACCGCGTGCGCCGGCTGGACCAAGAAGACCGTCCAGCTGGGCGCGGCCACCGGCATGCAGGCCGTGTTCAACAACGGATCCGGCGTGTGGGACAACAACAACGGTAACAACTACCGCATCGCCGCGGGCACCACGCGGGTCGCGGGCGGGGTCGCCACCGGCAACGCGTCCGATCCGTGCACCGCGGTGCCGCCGGACACCACGCCACCGAGCGCGCCGGGCAACCTCACCGCCACCGTGGACCACGTGACGGTCACCCTCGGCTGGGGTGCCTCGAGCGACGACCGGGGTGTCACGGGGTACCAGGTGACGAGGAACCCGGGCGGGAACGTCCTGACGACGTCCACCAACGCCTACATCGACGGCAGCCTGGCCCCGCACACCACCTACTCCTACTCGGTCCGCGCGGTCGACGCCGCCGGCAACCTCTCCGCCGCCAGCGCGACCGTCACCGTCACGACCGGCGACGCGCCGCCGCTGCCGCCCGGCGGTGCGATGCTCGGCGGTGACCCGCGCAAGGAGAGCATCTACTTCGTGCTCACCGCCCGCTTCTACGACGGTGACACGTCCAACGACCGCGGCGGCAACCAGCACGTCCGGTCGGGCAACGCGGCCAACAACGACCCGATGTTCCGCGGGGACTTCAAGGGCCTCGTCGACCGCCTCGACTACATCAAGGGCCTCGGCTTCTCCGCCATCTGGATCACGCCGGTCGTGCTCAACCGCTCCGACTACGACTACCACGGGTACCACGGCTGGGACTTCTACCGCGTCGACCCGCGCCTGGAGTCGCCGGGTGCGACCTACCAGGACCTCATCAACGCCGCGCACGCCAAGGGCCTGAAGATCTACCAGGACGTGGTCTACAACCACAGCTCCCGCTGGGGCGCCAACGGGCTGTTCGTGCCGACCGTGTGGGGCGCCCGCGACGGGCAGTGGGACTGGATGTACAGCGAGAAGGTCCCCGGCGCGGTCTACGACCCGATGCAGGAGAACTCGCTCGGCCGCGCCTACAACGGCGACCTGTGGTCCAGCACCGCCCCGCCCGGCAACACGTGCCCGAACTACGGCCTGCCGAACGGGCAGTTCAGCCCGGAGGGGTACACCATCCACAGCTGCCAGTGGCCGAGCCCGACCGCGAAGATGTTCCCGGCCGACCTCTACCACCAGTGCTGGATCGGCAACTGGGAGGGCGAGGACGCCCGCTCCTGCTGGCTGGCCGACGACCTCGCCGACTTCAACACCGAGAACCCCAGGGTCCAGCAATACCTCATCGGGGCGTACAACAAGTACATCGACATGGGCGTGGACGGCTTCCGCGTCGACACCGCCGTCCACATCCCCCGGGTGACGTGGAACCGCCGCTTCCTGCCGGCCCTGCAGCAGCACCTGATCCAGAAGTACGGCGAGCAGAAGGCCAAGGACTTCTACGTCTTCGGCGAGGTCGCGGCGTTCGTGAACGACAAGTGGAACCGCGGCTCGGTCAACCACTCGGCCCAGTTCTACACGTGGAAGGAGCGCAAGTCCTATGTGGACGATGACGTCCAGGCCGCGCTCGACCAGTACAACTACGAGGAGCAGCAGGGCCCGGGCAACCAGCCGACGAGCACCAACGCGTTCCTCAACGGCAACGACTACCACACCCCGGACCGTTCGCAGTTCTCCGGCATGAACATCATCGACATGCGGATGCACATGAACTTCGGCGACGCCCCGAACGCCTTCCGCAACGGCGCCGACTCCGACGACTCGACCAACGACGCCACGTACAACGCGGTCTACGTCGACTCCCACGACTACGGCCCGAACAAGAGCTCCAACCGCTACGCCGGCGGCACCGACGCCTGGGCCGAGAACATGTCCCTGATGTGGACCTTCCGCGGCGTACCGGTCCTCTACTACGGCTCCGAGATCGAGTTCCAGGCCGGGAAGCAGATCGACTGCGGCCCGAGCTGTCCGCTGGCGACCACCGGCCGCGCCTACTACGGCGACCACATCACCGGCACGGTGACCGCGCCGGACTACGGCGTGGTCAGCTCGTCCTCCGGCGCCGTGGCCACCACGCTGTCCCAGCCGCTGGTCAAGCATCTCCAGCGCCTGAACCAGATCCGCCGCGCCGTCCCGGCCCTGCAGATGGGCCAGTACTCGACGGCCGGCGTCACGGGCAGCCAGATCGCCTACAAGCGCCGCTACACCAGCGGCTCGGTGGACAGCTTCGTGCTGGTGACCGTCTCCTCGACCGCCACCTTCACCGGCATCCCGAACGGCGTCTACACCGACGCCGTGACGGGCGACGTGCAAACCGTCACCAACGGGGTGCTGACCGCCACCGTCAACGCCAAGGGCGACCTGCGCGCCTACGTCCTGTCCCTGCCGGGCAACCCGGCCCCGGGCAAGGTCGGCACGGACGGCCCGTACCTGCGCTGACCCGGGCCGCGGCTCAGCCGGCCGCCTCGCCGAATTCGGTCGGGGCGGCCGGTCCGCGCGCGAACGTCCCGTCGACGAACGGGACGAGGTCCTCGGGCACCGGCTCGCACATCGGCCCGGCGGTGCGGATGGTCACTGGTCACTTCCGCGCAGCAGGCCGGACAGCACGGCCCGGATCGTGCGTTCGAACAGGTCCTGGTCCTGCTGGGCCGCGGGGTCGGTGGCGGCCGAGGTCATGGCGGCGACCAGGTTCGGGTACGGCGTGAAGTCCAGCCCCGCGAAGCCGCCGGCCTGGGGCTGCCGGCGGGCGAAGAGCGTCACGATGCCGGTCAGCATCGCGATGGCCTCGAACCTCGCGGTCACCGGGCACGACAGCGGGGCGACCACGCCCAGGCAGTGGTCGAAGTAGGCGAGGGAGTTCGGGCCCAGGCCGGAGGAGTGCTGGATGGCCTCCGTCAGCCACGGGTGGCGCTGGTGCATGGCCAGCTGGGCCCGGGCCACGGCGACCAGGGCGTCGAGCGGGTCGGCGGCGGACGGGAACGGGCGTAGCTCGGCCACCACCGCGTCCGACATCAGGTCGAGCAGGTCGTCGCGGGAGGACAGGTAGCGGTACAGCGAGCCGGCGGCCGTGCCCAGGCGGGCCGCGACCGCGCGCATGGAGACGGCGGCCAGGCCGTCGGCGTCGGCCAGGGCGACGGCGGCCTCGACGATCTCCTCCCGGCTGTGCGACGGAGTCGGGCCGCGGGTTCCCCGCTGCGGCCGCTGGAAGATCGACTGGTGTTCCGCCACCCCACCACTGTAAACAGCGAACGGTGTTTGCATATCGGAGGGGATGGCAGTTGCCTGCGCGTTAATGTCGGATGCTGTGGCGGTGGACATCGGCGGCACGTGGACCCGGGTGGGACCGGCGCGGTTTCGCACGCTCCCGCAGTACCGCCGCCAGATCGACATGATCGCGGACGCCGTGCCGCCGGGCAACGATCCGGTCGGGGTCTCGTTCGGCGGGCGCGTCACCGCCACGGGCGAGGTGCGGGTCGCGCTCAACCTGCGCGGCTACGAGGGCCGCCCGCTCGCCGCCGACCTGGTCGCGGCCCTGGGCCGGCCGGTGCGGGTGGCCCACGACGCCACCTGCGGCCTGATCGGCGAGGCTCGCGAGGGCGCCCTGCGCGGCTTCGAGCGCTGCGGCTACCTGACCCTGTCCACCGGGGTCGGCGCGGCGCTGCGGCTGGGCGGCGTGCACCTCACCACCGAGGCCGGCCACCAGCTGGTCGCGGGCAACGACCTGCGGTGCGACTGCGGCCAGACCGGCTGCCTGCAGACGCTGACCGGCGGCGCCGCCCTCGCCAGGCGTCTGGGCCGCCCCCTGGAGTCCGTCACGGACGAGGGTTTCTGGGTTTCGTACGCCGGGAGCCTCGCTCCCGGCGTGGCCAACTTCGCGCTGACGGCCGGACTGGAGGCGGTCGCCCTGGGTGGCGCCATCGCCCTGAACCCGCTGCTGTGGCCGCCGCTGCGCGAGTCCCTCGCCCGGATCCTGACCTACCAGCGGGTGGCGGTGGTCCCGGCCGCGCTGGGCGAGGACGCACCCCTGCGCGGCGCCGAAGCGCTGCCCGATCTGCCGCCCGATTCGATACTGCACTGATCACGACCGTCGGGCCGGTGCAGCGGCTCGAAGCCGTAGCCGTGCTCGGCCAGCAGGCCGGCTGCCGGCGGCCTCGGGCGCATCGAGGAGCCGGGCGGTCCGGCGGGCGTTGCGGGTGACCCGGGTGGCCGGCGGGCGTGATCAGCGAGGCATTTTCGTCACCGATGCGGCAACCGGCGGCCCGGTGGCGCACAATCCAGCGGGTGGTGAACACGCTGACGATCGACTGTGGCGGAGGCGGCCTCAAGGCGGCCGTGGTCGACGACTCCGACGCGTTGGCCGGGGGACCGATCCGGATCCCGACGCCGTATCCGTTCCCGCCCGAGCGGTTCATCCGGGCCGTGCTCGACATCGAGGCCCAGCTGCCCCCGGCCGACCGGGCCACGATTGGGCTGCCCGGCATGATCCGTCACGGCCGGGTGGTGGCCACGCCGCACTACGTCACCAAGGCCGGCCCGCACACCGCGGTCGACCCGGCCCTGTACGCCGCCTGGACCGGCTACGACGCGCGGGCCGCGCTGTACCGGGCGCTGGACCGGCCGGTGCTCGTGCTCAACGACGCCGAGGTGCACGGGGCCGCCCTGGTCGACGGCACCGGCCTCGAGCTGGTGATCACCCTCGGCACCGGGCTGGGCAACGCGCTCTTCGACGACGGGGTGCTCGCGCCGCACCTGGAGCTCTCGCACGGCCCCATCCGGCGCAAGCGCACCTACGACACGTACATCGGCGAGATCCAGCGCCGGGAGCTGGGCAATGCCCGGTGGTCGCGGCGGGTGCGGCGGGTGGTGGAGGGGCTGCGGCCGGTGTTCCACTGGGATCGGCTCTACATCGGCGGCGGGAACTCGGCGCTGATCGACGCCGGGACGGTGGCCGCGCTCGGCCCGGACGTGACGATCGTGCCCAACACCGCCGGCGTGCTCGGCGGGGCGCGGGCCTGGAAGCTGATGGGTGCATGACCGGCCCGGAGCCGGCACCATCCTGGGCGAGGCGACCGGGGCGGACCCGGCGGCCTGTGCGGAGGCCCTCGCCGCGGCCGGCGGCGACCTGCGCACCGCCCTGGTCGTGCTGCTGACCGGCGTGACGTCGCAAGAGGCGCGGCCTCGCTGGAGGCCGCCGGTGGAAGCGTCCGGG
This sequence comes from Dactylosporangium sp. NPDC051485, assembly GCF_040682015.1. NCBI lineage: Bacteria > Bacillati > Actinomycetota > Actinomycetes > Micromonosporales > Micromonosporaceae > Dactylosporangium > Dactylosporangium sp. NPDC051485. The sequence goes on along the minus strand of NZ_JBFAZW010000027.1, from coordinate 5,142 downwards.
CGGTGACATCCGGGCGGATATGACGGAAAAATCCGTTACGTCCGATTAGGGTGGCTGGGTGCTCGCGTTCAGTGACTCCGAACTGCTGCTCGACACCGCCCGCGGGCCGGTCGCGGCGCTGCGGGCGCTGCCGCCGCCGGACGCGGACCGGGGCGCCGCCGTCGTGCTGTGTGCGGGCGTGGTCGGCTCCAAGGAGGACTTCGGGCCGGTGCTGCCGAGCCTGGCCGCGGCCGGGTACCACGCCTACGCCTACGACTACCACGGCCACTACGCGGAGCTGCCCGGCGAGTCCCCGGACCGGCACACCATCGAGCGGCACGGCGCCGACCTCGTGGCGCTGCTCGAGGGCCTCGGCCCACAGCGCCCGGTGCACCTCGTCGGGCACTCCTACGGCGGCTTCGTGGCCCGCGCCGCCGCCCTGGCCCGGCCCGACCTGCTGGCCTCGGTGACGCTGATCGGTGCCGGGCCCGGCATGGACAACGCCAAGCACCGCAAGCTGCTGTCCGGCTTCGACCACACGCTGCGGCTGCAGGGCTCGGCCGTCATGTGGCCGGTGGTGCGGCGGCTGGTGCCGGAGGGCGACGTGGCCCGCCGCGAGTTCTGGCGGCGCCGGCTGGCCGGGATGCGGCTGGCGTTCCTGCACGGGGCACTGCGCTCGCTCACCGTCGAGGGCGACCGCGGCGCCGACCTGCGCGCCACCCGGCTGCCGGTGCTGCTTTTGCACGGCCACCGCGACCAGCGCCTGTGGTCCGCCCGTGACTTCGCCGCCTACGCCGAACGGCTCGGCGCCGAGCTGGAGATCATCCCGGACGCCTCGCACAGCCCCAACCTGGAGCAGCCGGAGCGGACCGTCGCGGCGCTGCTGCGCTTCTGGGCCGGGGCCGAGCGGCGCGCGGCCGAGCGGCTGTTCCTGGATCTGGTCCGGCCCCGCGGCCTGCCCGACCCCTACGCCTCCTACCGGGCCCTGCGCGAGCGCACGCCGGTGCTGCGCATCGAGCTGCCGGGCAAGGCCGCCGCGGTGGTGCTCAGCCGGCACGCCGACGTGGCCCGGATGCTGCAGGAGCCCGGGTTCGTCAGCCCCGGCGAGGACCCGGCCCGGCTGACCCCGAACTGGCGGGACGTGCGGATCATCCGCTGTCTCTACCAGTCGTTCGGCTGGCGCGAGGGGACGGCCCACAGCGAGCTGCGCGCCGCGCTGGCCCGCCGGCTGGTGCCCCGGCGGGCCGAGGAGCTGCGCGAGAGCACGGCCGCGACCGCGGAGGAGTGCCTGGACGTGTTCGGCACCCAGCTGGCCGGCGGCGGCGTGGTCAACCTGGCCGAGGCGCTGGCCATCCCGTTCGCCTCGCTGGTCATCGGGCGGCTGCTGGACCTGCCCGACGCCGAGGCGCTGCGGCTGGGCGAGGCGGCCCGGGTGGCCTCGGCCGCCTTCGAGCCGTTCATGACCCCCCGCCAGCGCGGCGAGATGGCTGAGGCCGGAGAGCTCATCCTGGACGCGCTCGAGGCGCTGGCGGCCGATCGCCAGGACGGGCTTCTCGCGGTGGTACGGCGGCTGCGCCCGGACGCCGGCGAACAGTACCTCGGCGACCTCACCCTGCTCTTCGGCGCCGGCTACGACTCGCCCGCGAGCCTCGTCACCCTGGGGGCGCGGCTGCTGCTGGAGCACCCGGACCAGGCCGCGCTGGTGCGTGACGACGCCACCGCCGAGCGGGCCGTCGAGGAGATCCTGCGCTACGAGCCGCCGGTGCAGATCGCCGTGCGGATCGCGGCCGCGCCCGCCCACTTCGGCGACGTCGGGGTCGAGCCGGGCATGGCCCTGCTCGGGCTGGTCGGGGCGGCCAACCGGGATCCGGCGTACACCACGGATCCCGAGCGGTTCGACGTGCTGCGGCGGCCGGCCCGCGCGTCGCTGAGCTTCGGCGCCGGGCGGCACTTCTGCCCGGGCGCGGCGCTGGCCCGTATGCACGCCCAGGTGCTCTTCCCGCGGCTGCTGCGCCGGTTCCCGGGGCTGCGCCCGGCCGGACCGCCCCGCTTCCGCGCGCCCGGCACCATGCTGCGCGGCATCGAGGACCTGCCCGTCACCCTGGAGGCCTGACCCGTGCGCGTGCTCTTCACCATGAACCCGGCCCCGGGACACCTGTTCTCCATGGTGCCGCTGGCCTGGGCGCTGCACCTGCGCGGCGACCAGGTGCTCGTGGCCGTGCCGCAACCCCTGCACCAGCAGGTCCGCCGGGCCGGACTGACCGCCGCGGTGGTCGGCGGCGAGACCTCGTTCTTCGAGCTGTGGCCGACCGGGCTGGAGCTCGGCGGCAACGAGGAGCTCGACCTCGACGTCTTCGTGGCCATCGCCGAGCGCACCCGCGACGACGTCGACGCGCTGGTGCGGGCCTGGCGGCCCGACCTGGTCGTGACCGAGCCGGTGGAGTACTGCGGGCCGCTGGCCGCCACCCGGGCCGGCATCCCGTGGGTGCTGCAGCACTGGGGGCTGCCGGTGCCCGAGCCGCTGCACCGCTGCGCGCTGGCCCGCGTCGAGCCGAGGCTTTCCCGGTTGTACGGCGGGATCGCGGTCGACCCGCCCGCCCTCACGGTCGACACCTGCCCGCCGAGCCTGGGCGCGGTGGCGGGCGGGACGCCGATGCGGTACGTGCCCTACAACGCCGCCTGCACCGTCCCCGACTGGTTGCTGGAGCCGCCGCAGCGGCCGCGGGTGTGCGTGTCGATGGGCACCGTGCCGATCCCGGAGGGCGTCGACGGCCTCACCGCCGCCGTGCACGGCCTGAGCGACCTCGACGTGGAGGTGGTGGTCTCCGGCGCCGGGGTGCACGGCGTGACCGGCCTGCCGGGCAACGCGCGGCGCATCGGCTGGATCCCGCACAACCAGGTGCTGCCCTCGTGCGCGCTCTTCGTGCACCACGGCGGGTCGGGCAGCTCGATGGCGGCCCTGACCATCGGGCGGCCGCAGCTGCTCATGCCGCAGATGTGCGACCAGTTCGCGATCGCCGAGCGGCTCACCGAGGCCGGCGCGGCGCGGTGCGTGCCGTTTCGGGAGCGCTCGGCGGCCGCCGTGCGGATCGAGGCGGCGAAGCTGCTGTCGGACGACGGCTACCGGGCCCGGGCGGCCGCGCTGGCCGCCGAGATCGCCGCGATGCCCTCCCCGGCGTCGGTGGCCGACCGGCTCGCCGCGCTCGTCACCGCCTGACACCGCGGCCGGGCCCGCGGCGGCGAACCGCGCCGTCGTGCGACTTTGGTCGTACGACCTCGCGCAGACGACGCGGCCCGGTCGCGTGCCTAGCGTGGCTGAGCGTGACGAGGACTGTGGCGGTTCGGGCCGCCGATGTGGTGAAGGTGTACGGCACCGGGGAGACCGCGGTGCGGGCGTTGGACGGGGTGGGGGTCGAGTTCGCGGCGGGGGAGTTCACCGCCGTGATGGGCCCGTCGGGCTCCGGCAAGTCGACCCTCATGCACTGCCTGGCCGGGCTGGACGCGGTCGACGGCGGTTCGGTGCAGGTCGGCGGGGCCGAGCTGACCGGGCTGACGGACCGGGCGCTGACCCGGCTGCGGCGGGAGCGGATCGGCTTCGTGTTCCAGTCGTTCAACCTGCTGCCGACGCTCACCGCCGAGCAGAACATCACGCTGCCGCTGGACCTGGCCGGGCGTCGCCCCGACCCGGCCTGGATGCGCGAGCTGGTTGCCGCGCTCGGCCTGCAGGACCGGCTGGGGCACCGGCCGGGCGAGCTGTCCGGCGGGCAGCAGCAGCGGGTGGCGTGCGCGCGGGCGCTACTCGGCCGGCCCGACGTGGTCTTCGCCGACGAGCCGACCGGCAACCTCGACTCGCGCACCGGGGCCGGGGTGCTGGCGTTCCTGCGGCGCAGCGTGCGCGAGCTCGGGCAGACCATCGTCATGGTGACCCACGACCCGGTGGCCGCGGGCCACGCCGATCGGGCGGTCCTGCTGGCCGACGGCCGGATCGTGGACGAGATCCAGCAACCGGACCCGGAGTCGGTGCTGGCCGGTCTTCGTCGGCTGGGTGGTTGAGATGCGTGCGCTCGCGCTCTCCCGCCTGCGGGTCCGGCGGCTCGGGGCGACCCTGGTCGCGGTGGTCCTGGCCGTCGCGTTCGTCGCCGGGACGCTCATCTACCGCGACACTGCCCGGGGCGCGCTCTACGACGAGTACGCCCGCGGAGCCAGAAACGTCGGCGTGGCGCTCACCGCCCGCGGCGGCGCCCGCCTCGACCCGGCCGCGCTCGACGCCCTGCGCGCGGACGCCGGGGTGGCCGTGGCCGACGGGCGGATGGCCGCCCGCCTGCCGCTGCTGGACCGCAACGGCCGGATCGTCACCGACCTCGGCGAGCCCGGCTTCGCGGTGAACGCCGGCGCGGTCGCCGCGCTTCGCCCCTTCGACCTGCACGCCGGGCGGCTGCCCGAGCGCGACGGCGAGGCCGCGCTGGACGCCCGCACCGCGGCCCGGATCGGCGCGACGGTCGGCGCCGACGTGACCGTGGTCGACGCGGGGGAGACCCGCCGCCCGCTGCGCCTGGTCGGCCTCGTCGACGTCACCGGCGTCGGCGGGAGCGGGACGTCCACCGTGGTGCTCACCGACGCCGAGCTGACCCGGCTCACCGGCGAGCGCGGCTACCGGGAGGTGGTGGCGTCGCTGCGCCCGGGCGCGGACGCCGCCGCGGTGCGCGACCGCACCGCCCGCCTCGACCCGGCCGCGCGGGCCCGCACCGGCGAGCAGCTGCGCCGCGACCTGGCCCGGGAGGCATCCGGCCAGCTCGACGGGCTTCTCGTCGGCATCGCCCTGTTCGCCCTCGTGGCCGTGCTGGTCGCCGGGTTCGTCATCGTCAACACGTTCACGATCCTGATGGCCCAGCGGCTGCGGGAGACGGCGCTGCTGCGCTGCGTCGGCGCCGGGCGGGCCCAGGTCTTCCGGCTGGTGCTCGCCGAGGCCGCGCTCGTCGGCCTGGCCGGCGCGGCGGCCGGCACCGCGCTCGGGGTGCTCGTCGCGCTCGGCCTGTCCCGCCTGTCGCCGGTGCTCGGCCTGCCCGCCGGCCCGGTCGTGCTCGGCCCGCTGCCGCTGCTGGCCGGGCCCGCCCTCGGCGTGCTGGTCACCGTGGCCGCCGCCGTCGCGCCTGCGCTGCGGGC